>DAOVNE010000289.1 GCA_030630395.1 Candidatus Eiseniibacteriota bacterium | reverse complement strand
TAAGCGCCCTCGTGGGCGTCGCCCTTGTGACGATCTTCTGCGTGGGGTTTCCAGGGGATGCGGAATCGGCCTGCCGGCGCGCGGTTACTCGAGCGTACTCAATCCTCACCTACGTCCTTCCTTAACCGCTTCGTCTGCGACTTCCGTCGCTTCTCGTCCAGCCGCCGCTCCTTCGATGCGCGAGATGGAGCCGTCGGCCTCCTCCGCTTCTTTCGGAAGGTCGCCTTCTTGACAAGAGCCGAGAATCTGTCGAGGGCATCCTGACGATTCCTCTCCTGCGTTCGGAAGCGTCTCGCGTCGATGATGAGCACGCCACTCTTCGAGACACGCTGCCCCCCGAGAGTGACAAGTCTCTGCTTCACCTCATCGGGAAGCGTCGCGGAGGCGTGAATGTCGAAGCGAAGCTGGACGGCCGTAGCGAGCTTGTTGACGTTCTGACCGCCGGGACCGGAGGCTCGCACGAACTCGAACGTGATCTCCGATTCGTCGATGGAGATATCGTCAGTGATCCTGATCACCGTCACCCCCGCTCGCCACCGGTGGGACCGTCACCAACGCCCGCCTCTCTGAGGGCTATGAACGTATCCACGAACTCATCCAATCTGCCCGGATCGAGTTCCTCCAGGAAACGCCCGTCGCGGCGGAAGGTGGATCCCACGATGAACCCGGTAGCCAATGGCAGATACGACGCGATGTTCGCTGCCGTCATTCCGGATCCGACCACGACCGGTACCGACGCCGACTCCGAGACGAGTGCCAGTTCGGCGGCATCGGGCGGCTCGCTCGTCATCGCGCCCGTAACCACGATCCCTTCCACCTTGAAGAACTCGGCCTGCTTGACCTCATCGATAATGGAGAGATCGCCCTTCAGGGCATGAGAGCAGTGCTTCTTGTGCACATCGGCCAGAACCACGATGTGCTCGCACCCGAGCGCCTTCCTGCGCCTGAGCAGTTGGCCGGCACAGGCCTCGATCAGCCCTGCTCCACCGACGTGCGCGAAGACGTACGATTCCACGCGAATGAAATCCAGATCTGCTTCTTCCGCAATCTCGAGAGCGGTCACGTTGGCCGCTTCGAGCATCTGGATGCCTATCGGGCCCTCGAACTCCCGACGCACGGAGATCGCCGTTCGTGTCATGACATCGATCGCCCGTGGATCGAGCGGCGGTTTGATATACGGGAGATCGTGACTGTTCTCGAGAAGTATGGCGTCAACGCCGACGCGTTTGTAGTTCTCCAGATCGCGAAGCACGCTCTCTATGATCAGCTCGTCGTCACCGGAGTAGTCGGGAGAGCCGGGCAGAGGCTTGACCGCGATCATGGCGGCGAGGAATCGGTCGCGCAGGACTCTCATGGCTTCTCTCCCTCGGATGCCGCGTTACCTTCCATGCCATCGGCCCCGTCCTCGATCTCGCTCGTGGCTACCTCCGAGGAGAGACGCGTGGAGTGCGCAACTGCTGAGGCGATGTGCGCCCCGAGAATCGTGATGAGGCTGGCCATGTATATCCAGGTCATAAGAGCGATGAGGGCTCCAAGTGAACCGTAGATCACGCTGTAGCGTACGACGCCGCTCTGCAGGAAGAGCGTGAAGAATCTTGTCCCCGCCCACAGGAGCACGACGGCTGTAAGCGACCCTATGGCAGCCTCACGCCAGAGAACCCTCACTGCGGGAATCAGACGGTAGCAGAGCAAGAGAGCGATGAAACCCACGGCAGGAACAAAAAGTCGAAGAGGAAGAAGCGGTAGCGCTACGCCATCCAGACCCCAATCGGTGGCCAAACGAGAGAGGGCGTCGGCCAAGCCGCCCCCGAGGATCACGAGTGAGCTCGCCGCGACCAGGAGCCCCACGACGGCCAGGGCTGCAACGCGCGCGCGCAGAATCGCCACAGGGCGAAAATGGGTCCAGGCTCTGTTCACATTAAGGGAGAAGACCGCGAAGGCGCTCGTCGCGGCCCACGTCAGCATGACGGTCCCAACAACTCCGAATGTCACACGCGAGGACATGATGCGCTCGATATTCTGGCCCACGAACTCACCTGATATGGGCATGAGCCTGAGCGCGGCGTCGAGAATCCTGCTCTGGATGTCCGGATCTTTGAGGGCCGTGCTCGCCGCGGCGACAAGAAGCATGAGGAAGGGAAAGAGCGAGAACACAGCATAGAATCCCAGGCCAGCCGCAGCTTCGGGGCCGCGTTCCGCCAGGAAGCGCTCTATCGATCTTCTGGCCACAGAGAAGAAGGTCCGAATCATCACGCGTCCCCCGATCCGAGAACGCGAATGGTATCCCCGAGCACATCCTGGACATAGAGCATCTGGACCAGCACCACGATGACGACCACGAGCGGGGTTGCCAGAAGCACGCCCGCCGCTCCGAGCAGAACGCCCATCAGTATCTGGGCGCTGATGAGCAGTGCGGGCGGCAACGACACCGCCTTCTGGTCTATGAGCGGCGTGATGATGTAGTTCTCGAGAACCTGGACAAGCGTGAACACGAGCACGACGTAGAGCGCCTTCACCGGTTCATCAGTGAGCGCCACGAGTATCGCGGGTATCGCTCCTATCGCGGGTCCCACGTACGGAACAAACGCGGCCAACGCCGCGAAGAGACCGAGCGTGAGAGCCAGCGGGATACCTGCAATGAGAAGTCCCACTATCGTGAGAACCCCCACGACCAGCATTGAGGCCAGTCTCCCCGCAATCCAGCGTCTGAGCACATGGGCCAGCGCCGCCGCCACCTCACCTGCTCTCGCACGCCGCGACACCGGAAGCAGTCGCAGTGCCCCACTCACATACGTCCCGGGCGATGCGGCCACGTATATCCCCACCACGAGGATGATCACGATGTTGATGACGCCTGCGAAAGCTCCCGAGAAGAGGCCCCTTATCGGACGAAGCACGCCACCACCGAGAGCCAGGAGCTCCCTCGGCTCAATGGTCAGTGACAGGAGCTTCCGACTCCACTCGTATTCCCG
>DAOVNE010000286.1 GCA_030630395.1 Candidatus Eiseniibacteriota bacterium | reverse complement strand
GATCGGTATCTCCGCCGCCAGTTCCAGGAATTCCGCCACGTCCCGCCGGGCAACATTGGCGGGAGCGAGATCGTCATCGATGGGACCGAGGGGCGTCACGCCTCCGTCGTGCTGCGTGTGCACACAGATGAGGAGATCCGCGTGATAGACGGCGAGGGTGTGGAAGCTCTTGCGGTGGTTGCCGAGTCGAGTGGGGGAGTAGTGAGGGCGAGCGTCAAAGAGACGCGGCAGTACTCGCGGTCGGACGGCAACGAGCTCACGGTCGTGCAGGCGCTTCTCAAGGGGCGCACCTTCGATGAGGTTGTTCGGCGATGCTCGGAGCTTGGTGTCGGACGCATCATCCCCCTCAACACCGAGCGTTCGATCGGACGTGTCTCTTCCGATGCGCTGGAGTCGCGGCTCGAACGATGGCGCGGGATCGCCCAAGCCGCCGTCAAGCAGTCACGTGGCATCTTCCTTCCGCTCATCGAGCCGCCGCACGAGATCGCTCAGCTGGAGCCCACGATCCGTGAGGCGAGCCTTGCACTCATCGCCTGGGAGGAGGAGAGCGGAGTCGGACTCCGTGATGCCCTGAAGGCATGCGCGAAACCTCTCCACAAGGCCGGAGGACCTCCGCCTGACACAAGAGAGTCTCGGCGCCGATCTCACCATGGACCGATCGTCCTCGTCGTAGGCCCCGAGGGCGGGCTATCCAGCGGTGAGGTTGAGATTCTGAAGGGCTTTGGAGCAGGCCCCGTGAGCGTCGGCAGACGCGTCCTCAAGGCGGACTGGGCGGCAGCCGCCATCGCGGCCATGATATCCTCCGAGATCGGTGGCCTTCTGCCGTAGCGTGGTACAGAGTACCTTCATACCAGCGGCAAACCGTCAGAAACAGGTTGACAGCTGGCTGGATAATCAATAAACTAAACGGTTCAAGCATCCACGCCACCCCTGTGCGTCCGCATGGACCATGCGGATGCGTGTGGGTAGGTGTGACTATTTGACCATGTCTGTACCAACCTGAAAGACCCTTGAGGGGGTGAACACTGAATGCCGGGTGTCCGAGTCAAGGACGGTGAGTCGTTTGAGCGCGCACTGCGTCGCTTCAAGAAGCGGTGCGAGAAGGCCGGAGTCCTTTCCGACCTGCGCAAGCACTCACACTTCGAAAAGCCGAGCGAGCGTAAGAAGAGGAAGAAGAGCGCCGCGAAGCGGAAGCTGCGCAAGCTGAGAATCAAGCAGGACAAGCGCAGGTAGCACAACCCTGGTTCCGGGGAGCACTAATGAGCATCCTGGAGCGACTGCAGAGCGACATGATCGTAGCGGCCAAGGCTCGCGAGAAGAAGCGTTTAGGCGCCATCAGGTTCGTTCGCTCTGAGATGAAGTATCGTGAGATCGAATTGGGCCGTCCTCTCAAGGATGAGGACGCTTTGGAAGTACTCTCGAGGCTCTCGAAACGTCATCGCGAATCGATAGAGCAGTTCACGTCAGCCGAGCGTCTCGATCTTGTTGAGAACGAGAAGGTCGGGCTTGGCGTTGTGACGGAGTATCTTCCGGAGGCGCTGACGGAGAATGAACTCGCCGCCATCGTGACGGAGACCATTGCTGAGGTCGGGGCGAGTGCCCCGGGTGAGATCGGTCTCGTTATGAAGGCGATAATGCCGAAGGTGAAGGGACGTGCGGACGGGAAGATCGTCAGAACCCTGGTGCAGGCCGGGCTCGCGCGTGCGACCGAGAACTGATCTTGAAGGAGATGGAACCAGATGAAGCTCGGGAAACTCCACGAAGCCGCGATGAAGGTCGGGATGAGCAACGACCCCAGGGGCAGCGCCAGCGTTCGCGCACAGCTCAAGAGGGCCAAGAAGAAGTACGACGGCATGAAGGCCGACGAGAAGAAGCGATTCGATCTTGAGAGCCTGACAAACCCGTACGCCGACTCAAGGATTCTCCACGGCAAGGACAGCCTCGAGATCAAGACCATCATGGTCGGCATCGACATGGAGGTCGGCGAACTCCTCATCGCCGACAGGCTTCGCGAACGGGGCGAGAGCATCGATCTCGTCTGGGCGCATCACCCCGAGGGCTCGGCGCTGGCTAACCTCAGCCGGGTCATGCCCATGCAGGCCGAGATCCTCACGCGCTACGGGGTTCCAATCAACGTTGCAGAGGGAATACTATCGCCGCGCATAGCGCAGGTAGAGCGCGGCCTTATGCCTACCAACCACATGCGGGCAGTGGATGCGGCGCGGATCCTGGATGTTCCCATGATCTGCTCGCACACACCGGCTGATAACTGCGTAGCAACACATCTTCAGAAGCTCTTCGACAAGAAAAAGGTCGAGACTGTCGGTGATGTACTCACTGTACTTCGGGACATACCCGAGTACGCCGACGCCGAAAAGGCGGGTGCCGGTCTCAGGATCTTCGTTGGCAGCAAGGAGCGTAGGACCGGCCGTGTTTTCGTCGACATGACAGGCGGCACAGGCGGATCCGAGAAGACGTTCGAGAAGCTGGCCAACACATCCGACATTGGTACGATAGTCGGCATGCACATCTCCGAGAAAAACCGGGAAGAAGCTAAGAAGAATCACATCAACGTCGTGATTGCAGGGCATATCGCCAGCGACACGCTTGGAATGAATCTCCTCCTGGACGGCGTAGAGAAGACCGCCAGGACGAAGTTCAATGTGATCGATTGTTCCGGTTTCAGGCGGCACAAGCATTAGCGCCTGAAGACCCCCGAACCATATCTGCACCAAGAAGAAGCGAGTGAATGAACACACACGCGCGCAATGTCCTTGAGTACGACAAGGTCGTCGAGATGCTTGTCGAGAGGACTTCCTTCGAGCCGGGCGCAGAGCTGGCAGCGGCCCTGACTCCCACCGTCGACGTCGAGTCGATCGAGCAGGCTCTTGATATCACAGGCGAGATCCGCTCGCTCATGGACACGGGCGCCAGACTCCCGCTGGAGGGCGCGAGCGATGTCCGCCACGCGATCGAACGGAGTGCGACGG
>DAOVNE010000121.1 GCA_030630395.1 Candidatus Eiseniibacteriota bacterium | reverse complement strand
GTGAGCTACTGCGGCTCGGTGACCGTCACCAAGGACTCGGACTGCGTTGTGGCCATTGTGCTTGATCTTGCGGACACCGATCCTGGTGATCCGGAGTCGATGTTTGAGTAGAGCGGATGGACCGTTGCCCTGTTTGACCTGTGGTTGATTGTGAGAGCGGGGCTGCCGCGTGCGGCAGCCCCGTCTGTTGGTGCCGGAGGCCGGAATCGAACCGGCACGGAGCTAACGCTCCGCGGGATTTTGAGTCCCGTGCGTCTACCAATTTCACCACTCCGGCGTAGTCGCCAAGCCACGAATCTAGCATCGTACACGTGGTGCGTCAACCGCGCGGCGGGATTCGCTTGGCTTATGGACATGAAGACGGTCCGTCGACGGTCCATCGAGGGTGCGTGACGGGCCGGAAGAGGGACAGGAGCTGGAAGGCCACCACGGAGATTGCGCTTGACTGGGTGCTCAAGAGTGCTAGTATCTTCTTCCTGAGTTACGAAGAAGATGCGTGGGGCCATAGCTCAGTTGGGATGAGCGCCTGACTGGCAGTCAGGAGGTCGGGGGTTCGATCCCCCCTGGCTCCACCACTCATAGTGAGCGATCAAGTCGCGCCGGGTGGCCCAGGAGGTTACTCGGCGATGCTCTAAGCGAGCACAGATGCATCGATTAAGGTGCCGCGTGGCTTGACAGCGCAATCGTAACATGATATCATGATATGAGGCGTTCAGAGAGCCTGAACATGTCTGAATTGTAAGTCAGCAACAGGAGTCCGCATCTACTCAGACTGCTACTGCTTTTGAGCGCAAGCGACGATTCATCGACACTCGTCCCGGGGGGGACGAGTGATGCGCAAAAGGGCAGTTGGTCGGAGTAGTGGCTGACTCCTGTTTTCTTTTGCCATATAGTTGCGCCACCTATCTGTTGCATGGCTGCTAGTGGGGGAACCGAATGCGATCCGCACTCCTTGTCACGTTGCTTATCCTTGCGACAACCTTGGCTTCGGCCCCGGTTCTAGCCGGGCCCGTCGCGCACACCGAACTGACCGCTGACGACATTGTGTTGGGACAGACGAGAGGATTCGAGACCCTGAGCTTCACCGGCGGAAGGCGGCTGGCGGGTGAGGGGGAACCGGACATCCCGGCTCGTATCGTCCACTTCGTGATTCCGGATGGGATGACCGTGGGAGATCTCGTGATCACTGAGGGCGATGAGGTCGTTCTCAATGGCACGCATGCGATCCATCCAGTCCAGACCGAGGTTCCGATCGGCGAGAGCGCGCCGTGGGTCGAGCCCGATGAACGCATCTACGGGAGTGATCTCTCCTATCCTCCGAAGCGGGCGGTCTACCTCGGGGATGGATTCCTCGGCGGGTATCGCATCGCTACCATCGCACTCTATCCTGTGCAGCTGAGGCCGCTATCAGGACGGCTCGTGCTGGCGCCCGAGCTGACCGTCGAGCTCAGCCTGGAGACGTCCGACAGAAGAGCGGCGGACCGAGAGAGAATCACCGCCACTTCCGACAAGCTCTATCGTCGTCTCATAGAGACCATCGTAGACAATCCCGATGAGGTGACTGCCCTCAGGAACGTGGGGACCAACGTGATCACCGGTCCGCTGAGTGGAGGGTTTGCGCCTCGGTACTCACCGTCACTCGAGGGTAGCCCCGTCGAGTACGTCATCGTCACCACGGACGAACACGCGCCGTATTTCCAGGAACTTGCTGATTGGAAGACGCAGAAGGGCGTGCCTGCCGTTGTTCGGACCGTGTCGTGGATCAACGCGAATTACCCCGGCGGGAGCGACACCGCCGAGCGCATACGGTTCTTCCTCCAGGATGCATACGCTCTGTGGGGGACAACATATGTGCTGCTCGGAGGTGACACCGAGTTTGTCCCCGTGCGGTACGGGAGCACGACCTACTACGGTGGTGAGAATATCCCAACCGACCTGTACTACTCGGATCTGGACGGCACCTGGAACGAAGACGGAGATGCCGTATACGGTGAGGGCTACAGGACCGAGGACAACACGGGCGATGGTGTTGATCTCTATCCGGACGTTTTCGTCGGCCGCGCTCCGGTGAGCAATATTGTGGACGTGGAGGCGTTCCTCGACAAGTGCGAAGCGTACAGGGAGAGTCCCGTACCGCACTTCGTCGACCGGAACCTGTACCTGGCAGAGGTGCTCTTTCCATACGACTGGGAGAGCGGACCGTACAGCCTTGATGGCGCAGCCGACATCGTCGAGCCCGGGTTGCTGTCCGTCCCCGGTCAGATTTCGAATATCCCACTGTACGCGAACTGGGCTTCGTTTCCGGGATCCTATCCTATCAACGCTGCGGCAGCTGCGGGATCGCTGGAACAGGGGTGCAATCTCTGTGTCCACGTCGGCCACGCGAACAAGGACCTCATGAGGGTAGGTCTCGACAACTACATCACGATGTCCGGCATGTCGGGTCTAACGAACGGCATCGACAAGGCTGGGTTCTTCTGGCTGCTCGACTGTACATCATCGGCTATCGACTTCGATTGCATAGCAGAGCGCGCCGTCATCAATCCGGCTGGTGGGAGCTTCGCCACACTGGGGCCGACCCGGTATGCTTTCCCCACAACGTGCCGCGACTACTACTGGGACTGGCTGGACCTCCTGTATGTCTCCGGATGCCAGGAGATAGGACCTCTCTTGGGGATGACGACCGCGCTTCACGCGAGCTTCGCGGAATCGGGTCGCGACAACACCGACAGGTGGACGCAGTTTGCCATGATTCTGCTGGGTGACCCCGAGATAGCCCTGAGAACAGTGCGTCCGAGGAACCTCTCGGTGGCCTTCTCAGGCGCCATGCTGGTTGGGGAAGATGGGATGACGTTCAACGTGACCGACCCCGGTCTCGTTGAGGGCGCGAAGGTCTGTGTCTCCTCTTTGTCCGGGGACGTCTACGCCTACGGAACAACGGATGGCGTGGGTGAGGTCCACATTGATTTCACCCCGACTGTGACCGGCGTGCTCCAGGTCACCGTCACGTGCCCCAACTACTACGTCTTCGAATCAGAGATCAATGTCGTCATGGCGGCCGGAGCCTACGTACATCTCGCGGACGTGACCGTGGACGATGACGACATCGGAGGAAGCTCCGGGAACGAGAACGGCAGGGCGGAGCCGGATGAGACCCTGGAACTCGATATCAGCGTCCGGAACGGCGGAATCGCAACGGCTTCCGCGATCTCAGCCGTCATCTCATCAATCGATCCGTACATCGTGATCGAGGCGGACTCGGTGTTCGTCGGTGATGTGGAACCCGGTGTGACTGCAGAGCTCCCCGCCGCCTTCAGGATCTTCGTCACATCCGACTGTCCGAACAACCACGACGCGGAGTTGACCCTGGACTTCTCGGAGGCCGGGAGAACCACGTGGCAGGAGGAGTTCGAGGTTCGTGTCTATGCACCGGAGCTCGTTCACCTCTACACACAGCTCGATGATTCAGTCGGCGGTGACGGAGACGGCATCCCCGAGTTGGGGGAGACCGTGACTCTCCTCCTCGACGTCTGGAATGAAGGCAACGGAGACGCGGACGGGATCACCGGGGTGCTCAGTTACTCCGCCCCGGCCTGGGTCGGTTTCGCGGATAGCACCGACGTCTGGGGAGATATCTCAGCCGGTGCGGCTGCTCCTGGCCTCGACGGTTTTGAATTCGAGATCCTTGGCCATCTCTCCGAGTACTTCGAGCTTCTGCTTACCGACGAGTATGGCAAGACATGGACACAGCGCCTTGACATCCACAGACCTGATCCGCCCGACACGATCTCTGGCGACGTCGTGGGCACGACCATCAGTCTTCGTTGGGAGCAGAACATCGAGCCCGACCTCAGAGGATACGATGTGTGGAGGAGCCAGAACCAGTCCGGCCCCTATGACGTAGCCAACACGGGGATCGTCGAGAGCGGAGCGTATTTCGCTGATAGTGGATTGGATGAGAATACGCGCTACTACTACTACGTTGTTGCTGTGGACTCATCAGGGAACGTGAGCACGGCTTCCCCCGTGCTCAGTATCAGCACCAATCCGCCGAGTCTCTCGGGATGGCCGCTTGCCACGTCGGGAGGCGTGTACTCGAGTGTGGCAGTCGCCGATCTCGACGGCGACGGTTCGAAGGAGATCCTGGTCGCCTCTGAGCAGCTCTATGCGTGGCACGCGGACGGCACGGAGGTTCGGGATGGAGATGGCGACCCAAGGACAGGCGGCATCTTCGCCATCGATGGTCAGGGCGGATACCGCTGCACGCCAGCAATCGGCGAGGTGGACGGCGACAGCGGTGTGGAGATCGTCGCGGCAGCCTGGGACAACGTGGGGAGTGGCGATCCTGAACACGAGGTGTTCGTGTGGAACGGGGAAGACGGCAGCGTAGTCTCAGGGTGGCCGGTTACGACCGGGAGGTTCTGCTGGGCCAGTCCGGCCCTCGCCGATCTCGACCACGATGGGCGAAGCGAGATCATAATCCCCTGCGCTGACGGCAAGCTCTACTGCTGGAGCTACAACGGATCTGAGTTCATCGACGGAGATGGCGACCCGCTCACCGTGGGCGTCTTCGCCGATCTTGGAAACCCCTATATCTACGCTTCCCCCGCGATCGCGGACATAGACGGTGACGGGGAACTGGAGATACTGCAGCCGGCAGCTACAGAGAGCGTCTACTGCTTCAATGCGGATGGCTCCAGAGTGCCGGGTTGGCCCGTATCAATCGGGCTCAAGGCGTACAGCTCACCGGCTGTCGGAGACGTTGATGGGGATGGCGATCTGGAGATCGCGATCGCTTCCCACTCGTGGGATGTCTGGCTGTTCGATCATGAGGGAAACCCGCTCGCCGGATGGCCGAAGTCGATGGCGAACAGCGGAGATTTCCCACCCTCACCTGTTCTTGCGAACCTGACCGGAGACGGATTCCTCGAACTGGTTCAGGTGGGCTCTGATGGTGAGATCATGATATGGGACTACCAGGGCAACGCGATGAGCGGATGGCCGCAGTCACTGGGCGGGAACGTGAGATCGAGTCCGGCGATCGCCAATGTTGATGCCGATCCGGATCTCGAGCTGATCGTAGGCAGTGATTCTGGAAAGCTGTTTGCCTTCGATCTTGATGGCGCGGTTCTGGACGGCTGGCCGATTCAGACGGGAGCCTACATCTACGGGTCTCCGGCCGTGGACGATGTCGACGGAGACGGTGATGTCGAGGTGGTGGTTGGCGGGAT
>DAOVNE010000100.1 GCA_030630395.1 Candidatus Eiseniibacteriota bacterium | reverse complement strand
GTTCCGGGCCTCAGAGGAGCACAGGAGGAGAGATGTCAAGTCACACAAAGAAGCTACTGGAAAAGTCCAGGCGAGTGGTCGATCTTCCCGTTTCGGGATGGACGATCAAGATCCGCCGGGCGAACCCGTACAACATGATGGCCACCGGGATCCCAATGGGGACCCTGATCCAGGACCTCTCGACGGCACTCAAGACCCTGATGTCTGCCGACGAGTTGTCGGATGAGGTGGCCTGCAAACTGAACGCCAACGCTCCTGATGCACAGGATCTCTACGAGAAGCTCCTCATGGAGTGCGTCATCGGCATGAAGATCGACGAGGGGGAGTGGGTTCGTACTGATGTCGTTCCGAACGACGTGGAGCCCGGTGATGACGGCATCCGCGTGGATGACTTCATCTGCTCCCTGGACCCGGCAGACCTGGGTGTACTCCAGACCGAGATATGGGAGCTGAACGGAATGGGGGGTGCAGTAGCGAAGCTGCTGGCTCCCTTTCGTGGAGGACTGGGGGGAGATACTGGACTCGATGGCGAAGCGGTACGGGATCCTGCCGACGGAGATCCTCAAGCGCACTAACCTCTTCGAGCTCCAGCTGAACGCAGCAGTGATGCTCAAGGGGATGATAGGTGAAGCCGAAGCGGCTGCGAGGGTGAGGAACAATGCCGAGTAACTACGCCATTCAGATACTCATCGAGGCCAAGGACAAGAACACGTCCAAGGTCTCGAAGGACGTTCGTGGCGAGATCAAGGCGATTGGCGATGTTGCCGAGGAGCAGGGGAACAGAATTCAGCACGCCCTTGCTGGCGCCGCGATCGCAATGGCGTTCGGTCAA
Organism: Candidatus Eiseniibacteriota bacterium; assembly: GCA_030630395.1. GTDB lineage: Bacteria > Joyebacterota > Joyebacteria > Joyebacterales > Joyebacteraceae > Joyebacterum. The sequence continues at coordinate 5,093 of DAOVNE010000100.1, read as the reverse complement.
GCGCTGCCCCTTATGCGTCGAGCGATTGCAGACTTCAACTCGTTGCGCTCCGGCCTGGTTGGCCTCCGGTCTGTTGTGAAACATGTCGGTGAGGACTGGGGAGAGGCTGAAGCGAAGCTGCGATCCTATGTGGCTGACGGCCTGATCCCGTTTTCTCAGGCGACAACGGCACTCAAGAATCTCCTGCTCCGCGGCTACGGTCTGGAGCGGTCGATTGAGTTGCTCTACCGGCTGAAGGATGCTGCTGCCTACGGTCGCCAGGGCCAGCTGTCTCTTGGCCGGGCAGTCGTCTCTGCCAGCGAGGGACTCAAGAACATGATCTCGGCCCTCGTTGACAATGCCGGTGTCACCAAGAACGTCGGTGATATGTGGAAGGAATACGCGAAGTCGATCGGGGTTGGTGTGGGTGCTCTGAGTGATGCACAGAGGGTCGAGGCTGAGTATCTCGGAATCATCAAGGAAACGCTCCCTCAGCTAGGTAATGCCAAGAAGATCACCTTTGAGCTCGCAGGAGCAGAAGCGGGACTTGACGCCAAGAAGCGGATTCTGAGTGAGACCATTGGCAAGTCGCTTGCTCCGGCCTATGCTGATCTCCTGGAGAAAATGTCGCCTGTCCTCTCTGAGGTCACGAAATTCGTCGAGGCGAATCCGAAGGCTACGGCGACGCTGCTCGGTGGCTCGGGTCTCGTCGCTGCGATTGCTGGCCTTGCTGTGGCCTTCGCACTGATGGGGCCAGGTGGTGCGCTCGTCGTGGGCGTCGCAGCGGCCATTGTCGGTCTTGCTGCTGGTGTAGCCAAGCTCTCTTCTGTTCTCAAGCCGAGCACCGCGGCCCTTGAAGGCCAAGCGAACGCAGCTGGTGACCAGGCAGAGAAGATGCGCGAGCTCAAGAAGACGTATGTCGAGCTCGAAGGCAAGCCAGAGAAGTCTGAGGAGGAACACCGGGACCTCAAGAACGTCATGGATGAGATCGCGGCGATCGTTCCCTTGGCGGTCGAGGCATGGAACGATGAGAGCGAAGCTCTCCGTCTCAACACCATTGCGATCGATGAGTACATCGTGGCACAGGAGATCCTCCGCCAGCACAACATGGACAAGCTGGACGAGAAGCGCAATCGCCTACTGACTGAGCAGGCGGAGATACGGGATCGATTGAGGCTTGCGACCAGTACCTACATGGCAATGGAGGCGTCGGGGATAGGTATCCTCCGTGAGTTCGATGCCGAACTTGAATCACAGGCCTGGGGTATGAAGGAAGACGCCAAGGCGACAGATCGTGCCGGGAAGAGCCTGGCCGATTTCTTGACTGAGATCCAGATCGAGAACAACCTGCTCGAAGACAACGTTGACGCGCTGAAAGAGGTTGATACCGCACTCGGCAGGCTCAGGAAGTCTGAAGAAGACACCGAGGATACGACGAACAATCTCAACACGGCCCTCAGTGATACCGCAGCCGCTCAGATGCCGCTTGAGGACTTCTTCTCGTGGTACGTCGAGAAGTTGGCAGCGATCAGAGAGATCCAGCGCGAGGTGATGGACGAGCTTGGCAAGCCGATCGAGACCGATATGAAGGCAGGGAAGGAGCTTGACAAGCTAACAGTGGGCGTATCGCGACTCCAGACCAAACTCGGCGAGCTGGGGAAATCGTGGACGGATTGGGAATCACAGGCCGTGGGTGTGGTCTCCAGGGTAGGCAACCTCTTTGCCGATACCGTTGGAGCGATCGCATCAGGGAACCAGGACGCCATGGAGCAGATGATGGAGCAGTGGAAGGGGTTCTTCGGTTGGCTGGTTGCTGAGGTCACGAGGATCATGGTCCGCTGGCTGATTGGCAAGGTCCTCTTGGCCTTCGGTCTCCCTGGATTCGGTGGTGGCGGCATGCTTGGGGGCCAGGGCTCGGGAGTGATTGGTTCCACCTACGCGAGAGATGCTGGTGTGATCACTGGCGGCATTGAGGGCCTCGACAGTGTCATCTTTCGCGGCATGCCAGGCGAGTTGGTTACGTCCGTGCCTTTGACACACGGGCTGGAACGGTTCATCTCGGACTGGGAATCAAGACGGAACAGGCCTCCCGAACCCGCGTACGCAATGCCCAGCGGGCGTGGTGAGCTACCACCAGTGACCGTTACCACTCCAGATGTCGAGGGATTCCGCCGGCAGATCAGGAACGGGTCGCTCGGTCGCGAGTGGCTCCTGGCCCAGAGGCGCGGCAGGCTGCCGAGGTACTAATCGTGAATGGTCTCATCCTCTACGACAATGCTTCGCCCGACTACGTCCAGGCCGGGGCTAGCTCCACGGTCACGGGCTACAACCCCGAGAACGTAGCTCTGGAGCAGCACCACTGCATCTGGAAAGTGGACACGTACACAGGCACGCCGTATGTCCTTCTGAAGTTCGATCCGGCAGAGACCATCAAGGCATGGGCGGTCGTCGCGAACAATTTCAGTGACAGAGTCGTCTCTGCCACGCTCAAGGTGGGCACGGCCGACAACGGGGGAGTATTCGACCTCACGGTCGGTACGATGTTCTTCAACCTCTTAGGATTTCGAGATCTGACGCCGACCGCTGCCGACATTCCCGGAACCGCATACACGAAGCAGTGGTGGAAGCTGGAGTTCTCCACTGCCACAGCACAGTTCCAGTTGGGACACCTGATGCTGGCACGTGAGTACTTTGAGTTCGCTGAGGCGCCGGATGCCCCGTTTGTGATGGACGAGCTGGACCAGGTTTCCTCTGAAGAGACGGGTGGTGGACATGGGATCCGAACCAAGCTCGGCGAGACCTACGAGCGCTTCGGAGCTCACTGGAAGAGCATCTCGGACACTGAGGCTGGTAGGTTCCAGACCCTCTGGTCAACTCAGCGCGGTTCACAGCACCCGGTGGTGTATGTGCCGCACCTGGCAGAGCATAGCGTCACCCCTTACGACGCTCACTACTGCGAGCTCCTGCGGTGTGATGTAAGTGAAGGTCCTCCTGGTGGGAGGTTCTCCGCTGATCTTGTCCTTGAGGAGCGACCCTGATGGCGAATGAAGAAACCGGGATCATCATCTACGACGACAAGGTGCGGCTGGCGGCGGCCATCACGGCGAGCAGTACTCTCTCTGGCTATCCAGTCGAGCGTACGAAGGACGAGCGGATCGACACCTACTGGCAGCCGTACAGCGGGGCGTCCAACCGCACGATCATAATCGACCTGGGTACTGCCCAGGAGTGTGATGCCTGCGCGATTCTGGGCCACAACCTCTACTCCGTGGGCCAGATCAGCTGCAGCCTGAAGGTTGGCTCAACGGATGACGGGGTCACCTTCGATACGACCTGTGTGAGCATCAACACCGATACGCAGGAGGACTTCGAGCCTCATGTCGCGGGCCTCTTCTCAGCGAGCTACACGAAGCGCTACTGGCGGTTTCTGTTCTACGCGTCTGCGGATCGCTACAAGATCGGCGCCCTCATGCTCGGGACGTACTACGAGTTCCCCACGGCACCGGCGGCGCCCTGGCCCGTGGATGGTGAGCAGCAGTCCGAACGCTCGCAGGCAATAGGGGGAGCATCCGGGCGTGTCGATCTCGGCCCCGCGTTTGATTCAATGGATGTGAGGTGGCCACTGGCAACCGACGCTCACCGCAAGGCGATCCAGCTGATCAAGAGGGCACAGGGAGGCGGGGCCCATCCGGTCGCGTATGTCAGCCACAATGACCGGAAGGACGACAGGCGCTACCAGTGCGCGTACTGCACGGTGGAGGATCTGCGGGTCGCTCAACTGAAGCAAGCCGACAGGTTCTCTATGGGGCTCAGTCTGCAGGGGGTGGTCTGATGGCCTTCGAAGATCTTCTTCTGCAGTCGAACCTGGAGGGCGTACTCACTGCCCTGATCGAATGCAGGACCGTGGCGGGGGGGCTCTTCCACCGCCTGGCGATCGGCGACAGGTACATGGAGCTCAGTCTGCCCTCGCCCTACGGTGATGTCGTGGTCTCGGGTGTGGTGGAGTCCTGGGTGGACTTCGGATACACGGCCGACATGATCAACGCATCGCTCATGACGGGAGACGGCTCGCTGCGCGTCAACATGGAGCCCCTGTCTGTCTTCGCGGACCAGCGCATCGACTACCTGCTGAACGGGACCGAGATGGCCGGCGGACGAATCGAGATCTTCCAGTCCCTTTTGGGCCCGAGCGGTTGGGAGTCGGAATCGATCTTCCGCGGTGTCGTCAGCAACCTCCGCGACATCGACAACACGGGTGTCACCATCGAGTTCACCGATACCTCTGGTCTCCTTGGCCTGATACCTCCGACCGAGGTGACCCGCGTCGATTTCGATGATGCGCCGGATGAGTCCATCGGCGTTGCGATCCCGATCATCTACGGCGACTTCGAGGACAGCAACTATAGCTATGCCCCTGTCACTGGAACAGAGATCCAGCTCCTGGGGCACGGAGGCATCCATGGCGTCCCCCCGGTCCTGGTCGAGCGCAACTTCGCTGATAATGCGGTTGGCCCGAAGCACCGTATCTCATCACACGAACTGCGTTCCCTGGATGCCTACCGCGGCGCCGTCTTCCTTGAACCGGAAGAAGAGATGCACGGCCAGATGGACGAGAGCCTGTGGAGTATCACGAACACAGCCGACTACTGTGACCTGAACACGGACTGGCCACTCAGTGTTACGCTTGCGATTATCCCGGACAAAAGGATGTCCCCTAATAACAGGGTGACCAACCCAGAGCGGGCTACCGATCGAGACAAAACCACGTACGCTGTCATCAACGCCGACACTGCGACTGGCCAACTCACACAGGGACTCCGCAACGTCGCCAATCTCGGATATATCAAGCAGATCCAAGTAGCGGCGTGGCTTCGCGCAGGGGGTACTGGCACTGCTGAACTAGCGATGTGGAAGGGTGGTACGTATTGGGGTACGAACCCAAGCACCTTCACGGCAATTACCGGGAATGAACAAATCATCTATCACACCCCCGTAGTCGCAGATGCCTGGCCCCATAATGACTGGCAGTTTGAGAAGTACGGTCTCTTCATGCAGTTGCCAGTGGGCCAGAATGTTGATGTCCGCGCACTGGTGCTGCTGGTGGAGTACGTTCC
>DAOVNE010000032.1 GCA_030630395.1 Candidatus Eiseniibacteriota bacterium | reverse complement strand
CTCAGGGGCGCGCTGCCACAGGCGGAGGGACACTGTCTCACGGTCGAGCCCTACCCGGAGCTTTATGTCCGGCTCAGGGATCTTCTCGACAACCTCAGAGACAAGCTGTGGAGGAACTACCTGCTCGACGACTCCATCGCGGCCAGGATGGACGGCTATCGCGACTTCCTCGTCTCTCTTGAAGGGGCATGCATCGCTCCTGTCGGGTATGCCACAGAGTTCAGGGTCGTATCGTCCGACGACCCACTGAAACAGGCATCCGGCTCGGGCTTCATTGAAGGAGCCGTGGTTGACAGGCAGGGCGGGGCGCGCGTTGAGCGCGCGGCATTCATCGCGCCCGTCTACCACGACTTCGGGACGGGGACGACCATCCAGGTTGCCGTGGGTGATCCTGACCTGATCTACATTAGTGTAGGGCAGGGAGAGAATGGATTGATCTTCGGAGGTGTGATCTCCTCGTTCTACGAGTTCAAGACTGCCGGGGAGGAAGCACTCACGACCGAGAGATGGCTAGGGGAACTCGACGGCTCTCCGCCAAGGCCTCAATGGGTGGTGGGTTTTCTTGAGGAGTAGATTGCCGAGTTGTCCAGGTGGATGATCAGACTACCGAGTGGTCCAGGTAGGTGATCAGACTACCGAGTGGTCCAGGTCGATATCGCCTTCCGAGAACCGCCTCGCGTTCAACCTGTCAATATCCAGGTCCGGCTTCTGTCCGAGGATGACTTGCGAGAGAAGCAAAGAGACCTTCGGCGCGATCATGAATCCGTGACCGCTGAATCCGCTCGCCTGGAAGAACCCGTCGACCCCGTCGGTCTCGCCGATGATCGGCTGCGCGTCCGGCGTCATATCGTACAGCCCCGCCCACTGACGTACCACCTTCACGCGCTTGAGCGCCGGCATGAGGAAACTCAGCTTGCGCGACATCATTGTCAGGAAATCGACGCTCGATTCCTCGTTGAAGCCTGATTCCTCGTCAGGGTAGGCGAACCCACCTATCACGGATCCGTGTTTCACCTGGCGGAAGTAGACTCCGAAACTGAATGAGATGATCATCGGGTCGAGGAAGCGCTCGAGCGGCTCCGTTACGAGGATCTCCCGGCGGTAGGGGATGATCGGGAGCTCCACGTCCGCGGTTCGGGCCAGCGGAACGCTGTGGCTTCCTGCCGCGTTCACGACGCGGGGTGTGTTGATGATCCCGCGCTCGGTCTCGACACCGATGATTCGGTCTCCTTCACGGAGAATGCGAGTCACCGGTGTGAAGAGCTCGATCTCGACGCCAAGTCTCGCCGCGGCATCAGCATATGCCTTCGTTGCGAGAAAGGGATTCGCGCTTGCATCCGATGGACAGTAGGTGGCCATGCGAACACCGTCGGTGTTCAGCTGCTTGACGACACGAGATGTTATCTCCCTTGGCTCAAGGATCTCCACATCAAGTCCGAGCCTGCGCTGGAGTTCGAAGTTCTTGTGGAACTGCTCCACGTCCTCATCGGTATAGGCAAGAACGAGATAGCCGCCCTGCAGGAACTCGATGTCGGCATTGAGTTCCTCCTCAAGCGTCTTGAAGATGCGCACGCTGTCCATGGCAAGCTGCGCGTTCGGCTCCGTGCTCCACTGCTGCCGGATCCCGCCTCCACACCTGCCTGTGGCTCCGCTCGACAGATACTCCGACTCGAGCAGGACACAGTTCGTCATCCCGCCCTTGGCGAGGTAGTATGCGACAGCAGCTCCGATGATGCCGCCACCTATGATCACGCAGTCAGCGTTCGTTTTCATGACGCCTCTTGTCAGTCCTCGTCGCTCTCGCCGGCGAGGATTCCTATCTCCACCGGCATCGCCGGCGGTCGGTCCAGAAGGGACTTCATGTCGGCGACGCTTCCACCGACCCTCTCCGTGATGATCCTGGCGATCAAGCGCGAGCATGTCCTGCCCTGGCACGGCCCCATTCCCGTCCTCAGAACCCGCTTGAGTTCGTCAAGCGTGGTCAGGCCCGAGTCGATGGCCTCGACTATCTCGCCGTAGGAGATGTCCTCACACCTGCATATGATTACGTCGTCCTTCAACTCAGGTCACCTTGCGTTTGAAGTGCCTCACCGCCATCACGTGCTCCACCGGAACCTCAATCGATATGAGGGGTGTTCTGTCGAACGCCTTTGCGTCAGCTACACGAACGACAAGCGCGTCGCAGACGGTCTCGCCCGCCCTGTCGGAGGCCGACACGATCTCGCCCTTCTCGGGGAGCGGTGTGTATTCGTACGGGAGCACCACAACTCCAATACCGTCAGATCGACCCGCGTCGACAACGAATATGGCGAGGCCCGGACACGCGCTGATGCACAGCCCACACCCGTTGCACTTGTCGTAGTCGACCGTCGGCGTGTTGTTGATGTCACCCTCTATGATAATCGCGTCTTTGGGGCAGGCCTGAACACACGGATTGCACGGGATAGACTCCACGCATTCTATAATGACAACGGGTCCCGCCTTGAGTCTCGCAGGTGGCGGTGACAGCTGCGAGAGCCCCTCGCTCCTCAGTATGCCGTCTCGTCTGTGATTCATTCGGTGCCCGCCCTGAACATCTTTTCTTTTCCCTCTCGCGCCTTCGCGCCGAACGGACCCGCTCGGAGCGCCTTGAGACTGCTTGCCGCCTCAGACCTCAGCCGCTTGAGCTCATCTCTATCGATCTCTCTCGACAGTAGCTCGGCGGCCGCGAGCCCGGCAAGTCGTCCCTCTATCATGGCCGTTGAAGCCTCTTCGACTCCCGACGCATCGCCGGCTATGAAGACGCCGGGGATACTGGTCTCAAGACTCGGACCGTGTGCGGCTACCGGCCCGCCGAGTTCCGCCAGGTACGTCTCTCGACATCCCATCTGGAAAGCCAGTTCACAGTTCGGTGTCAGCCCAACAGCGAGACACACGGTATCGATCGAAAGCGTACGCTCGGATCCAGGTACAGGTTGCCAGTGACTGTCCACACGGCAGATATCGGCGGACTCCACGCGGTCGTCCCCTGTGACTCTCTGGACCGTGTGTGATGTCAGGATCGGTACACCCGCCCTTCGTATCTTCGCGGCGTGTACGTGGTAGCCTCCCACTTCGGGCGCGGCGTCGATGACGGCCGCAACCTCGACCCCGGCCTGCAGCAACTGATATGCGACGATCAGGCCGATGTTCCCTGCTCCCACCATGAGCACGCGCTTCCCGGGAACGACTCCATGCACATTCATCAGAGTCTGAACGGCTCCCGCGCCGTAGACGCCCGGGAGATCGCAATTCTCGAACGCCAGCATGTTCTCGGAGGCCCCGGTCGCGAGGATTACGGCATCCGCCTTGAGCTCGATATGACGTCTGCCGGCCAGAAGTGAAAGCGTACGGTCGGGATAAAGTCCGAGAACCGTCGTTCCCAACATGAGCTTGACGGGAAGATCGCTGAGGCTGGCTATCAGCTCGTCCCCGATGTCGATTCCGCGGATCTGCGCGTAGTGCTCGCGCGAGCCGAAGAACATGTGGGTCTGCTTGATCAGCTGTCCACCGGGAACATCGTTCTCGTCGATGACGATTGTCTCTACTCCCATGCGTCCGGCGTACGCTGCGGCCGACAGTCCAGCCGGCCCCGCGCCGACGATCGCGAGCGGTACGGTCGCAACCTCGTCGGTGCCTCGTTTCGCTTCGGGTGGCTGAGGACCTGCAGAGGAGGGCTCGGTTAATAGGATGGCGCCCTTTCCTCGCTGGGTCTCTACCCTCATGCCTTCTTTGAGTGGGGTCACACAGGTCATGACGTTCGGGACTCCGTCGACAGTCATCAGGCATGACGAGCATCGTCCGATGGCACAGAAGAAGCCTCTCGGACGGTGCTTTCTGATGCTCTCGCGAAACACCCGCACGTCGTTCGCGTGAAGCGCGGCCGCGATGCTCTCGCTCTCGAATCCAAGGAGCTTCCTGCCATCGAATTCGAACTCGATCTCCTGGCCGCGGTCGAACTCGAGTATAGGGTGTCGCGTCAGTCGCACGACGGGCGTCTCCGAAGCTGGGGCTTACCCCTTAAGGCAGTAACGTTTTGACGCTCGTACCGTCTGGGAGTAAGATGGGGTTCAAGAGAACGCCCCCACTTCGCGGGAGCGCCTACTCAGAATATCTTCAACGACGATAGCACTCTCGGAAGCCGGGGGCAATACGAATTGCCCCGCAAGAGCCCCGTCGTTCTTGAGGCGGGTGGGGGATGACATGAGGGTGGCTACGGCCATGACAATAGCCGGTTCGGACTCGTGCGGTGGGGCCGGGATCCAGGCCGATCTGAAGACGATGAGCGCCTTCGGCGTGCACGGGACGAGCGCGCTCACATCGATCACGGCACAGAACACACTCGGCGTACGGAGATCCTTTCATCTTCCGGCCGAGCTCGTAGGAGAGCAGATCGACGCGATAATGGATGACATGGGGGCAGATGCCGCGAAGACGGGGATGCTGGCTACCGAGGAGATCATGGAGATCGTCGGTGATCGCATCCGGGAACGCGGGATTCCCAATGTCGTTGTGGACCCGGTCATGGTGGCGACATCCGGCGCGAGACTGATGGATGAGAAAGCGACGGAAGTGTTCGTGAGAGAGCTCCTTCCCTTGGCGCTCGTGATCACTCCCAATGTGGATGAGGCCGCCGTCCTGGCTGGGTTCACTGTGGAAACCCCCGCGGCGATGAGAGACGCGGCGCGCGCCATCCATGATCTGACCGGGGCATCCGTCCTGGTCAAGGGTGGGCACATGAGTGGAGACGCGACCGACGTCCTCTACGATGGAGTGGAGTTCCGCGACTTCACGAGCAGGAGGATAGAGGGGGGGAGGATCCACGGGACCGGTTGTACGCTTGCTGCTGCAATAGCGTCCGGGCTCGCACGTGGCGACGCTCTCGTACGCGCCGTCGAGAATGCGAAGGACTTCGTAACCCGAGGCATCAAGGAATCGTTCGACATCGGGAGAGGCAGTGCGCTCGTTAATCACACCGTTCGCGCACCTTCTACCGAGAGCGACGGCAGGATGGAGGAGTGAAGTGAAGCATGTGTTCGGACCAGTGCCATCACGAAGACTCGGTCTATCTCTCGGCATCGACCTTCTGACACCGAAGATCTGCACGATGGACTGTATCTACTGCGAACTCGGTCCAACTACCGACAGAAGAATAGAACGAGGTCGTTTCGTCGATCTGGATGAGGTTCTGGATGAGCTCAAGACGCGGCTTGCCGACGACCCGGATGTGGATTTCATCACGTTCTCGGGCTCCGGTGAGCCGACGCTCAGTCTCGATCTGGGGCCTGCGATCGACGGCATCCGGGCGGTGACGGATGCGAGGATAGCGGTTCTCACAAACGGCAGCCTCATGACGGATCCCGACGTTCGGAAGGCTCTAATGAGAGCTGATATCGTGATCCCCTCCGTGGATGCTGTTTCCATGCAGGCGTTTCAGCGCATCAACAGGCCCCACCCCGGCCTCGATCCTGAGGCGATCATCGAGGCCACAGCAGCCTTCACTGCCGAGTTTGACGGTAAGGTCTGGCTTGAGACCGTAATCGTGAAGGGTATGAACGACGATCTTCAAGAGGTAGCGCGACTTGCGCGCGCGGTCGACCTGATCTCCCCGGCCAGGATTCAGGTAAACACCGTCGTGCGACCACCAGCCGTAGCTGGAACGGAGGCGGTCGGCGATGGCCGCCTGCACGAGATCGCGGACACGCTCGGTCCCCACGCGGGGGTTATTGCGCCGCCGAGTGTTCAGTCGCACCCCTTCGCAGGTGACTCGGCAGAGGTGATAATCGACATGGCGGCCCGGAGACCTGTCACGGTTGGTGACATCGCATCCGCGCTGGGGATCAGTCCCGGTGAGGGCGCGAAGATTGTTGGATCACTCCTCGATAGCAGGCGGTTAGAGGTTGTGCGGCATGGGGATCTGCTGTATTATGTACCCATCGCTCGCAAAGGGGAGGGGTCGTGAAGCTTGCTATAAAGGGATTCGACCATATGTCCCTCGTCGATTGGGATGGCATGGTCGCTGCGACGTTGTATCTACCTAGCTGCAATTTCCGATGTCCCTATTGTCATAACGCCGGGCTCGTTCTCCTGCCCGACCAGTACGAAACCATCTCGCTGAACGATGTGCTCTCTTACGTCACCGAGCACAACGACTTCCTTGATGGTGTGTGCATCACTGGTGGTGAGCCGTGCATGCACAAGGACCTTCCCGATCTCATCCGGGCTCTCAGAGAAACCGGGATGCGTATCAAGCTGGATACCAACGGCTCGTTTCCCGATATGCTCGAGCGGCTCATTGCAGATGGGCGGGTCGACTACGTGGCGATGGATGTCAAGGCTCCGTTGGACTTCGAGTCATACGCGAGGAGCGCCGGCATCACTGATCGTCGAATTTTCAACAAGGTCCGAGAGAGCATCGATATCCTGATGGACGGCCAGATCGACTATGAGTTTCGGACGACCGTCGTGCCCGCGTTGCATCGCGCCAGTGACATGAAACTGATCGCGGAGCAGATCAAGGGAGCGCGTCGCTACGTAATCCAGAACTACGTCGCTCGCGAGACGCTGGATCCGGATTTCATGGACGAGTCGCCCTACAATGCAGAGCGTCTGAACGAATTCAAGAAGATGGTGGGGCGTAAGGTCGACGAGTGCATTATCAGAGGAAAGGTCGATGTGTAGGGACACCGGCGGTGTTGCTGCTCGCTGATCATCGCTCTCGATGTCGCCCGATATGCGAGACAAGGTAGAGAGATGAACGAAGATGCGCCGGCTGCCGCCGGCGTTTTCACGTATTGTGGTGACGTTCTGCCGTGGTGACACGCTGTGGAAGTCATACGCTGCGGGGGTGACATTCCGCAGGTGGGAGCCTACCGTCGGCGCTTCAGCTTGCGGGACGTCCGTCTCGGATCGCGTGGCCCGGGAAGGAACGTACGCCTCTGGTACATGCGCGTCCTCAACTGCTCGACACTCACTGCACCAGGGACATTGTCCTGGTCGATCTCGCGTGCTCCCACGATCAGGAGCGTGATGGTGTAGCAGGAGGTCAGCACGAGGACGGACGCCGCCACGACCGTTGCCGGTCCCAGAGAGATGGCGTTTACCACTCCGACGACACCGTAGCAGATTCCAGCGATCGCGTGGATCAAGCGGAGGTTGCGGTTGGCGATCGGCGTGACCGCATTCAGCAGTGCGAGCGCAAGGAGGAGCGTCGGTTGAACAGTGACGCCGAGCGGGGAGAAGATGAATCCAGGCAGGTCTCCGGAGTGGCCGGGGTAGGCGACCGCGAAGCCGGCCGCCACCAGCATGAGGACGAGCCGAGGTCTGGGCGTGCGCTCGAAAGACATGACGAAGCTGGGGTGGATTGTTTCACGGAGCCATGCAATGGCGAGCGCTCCGCTCACGAGTCCTCCGGCCAGCCACCAGGCCGGATGTGAATGGAGTGCGACGGTGGTCGTCGCGAAGGCGAGTGCCATGTAGGCGCTTAAGAATCTCCCGATCTTCTCTCGCCTGATCCACCACATGACGGCGACCGTGAAGATGAGCAGATGGTGAAACCCCGCCAGCGGCAGATGGCGAAGCGCGATCTCGGCGTCCATTCTCTACGTCATGCCTTTCTTCTCTCGGCCTGCTTCCCGAGATACTCCTCGAAGCGAATCCAGAACGGATCGACCTTCGGGTGCTTGAGGTCGTGCTCCCCGTGCTCATCACGGACGATGATCCCTCGCTCTTTGGGCAACAGCTCTCCGACGGCCGACGCGGGAATGCCCTCGGCATCAAGGGCCGCGAGTACGGCATCGGCGCTCTCGGGCGCCACGGTCGCCACGAGCGTGCCTTCGCTGATGGCCTTGTACGGGTCTATGTCGAAGACCTCGCAGACCTCCATAACCACGTCCTGCGTCACGATGCTGTCCTTGTCAACCAGGAGTCCGTGGCCGGATGCACTCGCGATCTCGAACAACGCCCCCCAGATGCCGCACTCGGTCGCATCGTGCATGGCTGTCGCGCGGCCGGCCTTCGTGACGATGGCCGCATCGCGCACGACAGACATCTGGTAGAAGACCTCCTGGGCACGCCGAGTTGTATCCTCTCCGAGCGCCTCCGTGATGAACTCGGGGAACTGCATCGACATGAGCCCGGTTGTCTCGATCGCCGGCCCCTTCGTGATGATAACGATGTCACCTTGAGACGCCTTCCTCGGGTCGACCAGCTCCTCCGGGCGCCCCACACCGATCACCGTGGCCCCTCCGACCATCGGATAGCTGCAGCCTGCGTACCTGGCTGTGTGTCCCGTTACGATGGCCACTCCGAGTCGCTTGGCCTCCTCGTGTATCGTGTTCCATATCGTAGTGAGCGTCTCCTCATCCATCTCGGGAGGCAGGTTCAGATCTACGGTGAAGTAGCGCGCCGGGATTCCACTCACGGCGACATCGCTCAGCAGTATGTGGAAGGCAAACCAGGCAGCGCGCTCCCAGCCGAGTGATGGCGCGATGAAGAAGGGGTCGCAGGACATGACCATGATCTGGTCTCCGATCTCCACGGCGCCGAAGTCGACACCGTGTGTCGGACCTACTCGCACCGTGGGATCGGTCGCGCCGAGCCGTGGGAAGATGACCTCATCGAAGAACTCTGGTGTAGCCTTGCCGAGCGGTGGGAGCTTGGTTGCTGACATTGTCTACCGGTCCTTCCTGAGCTTCAAGTGTTTCTCCAGTGTGGCGCGATGACTCGCGAACGCCATGTCATCGGGCATATTCCCGGGCGTGAAAAACCGAGCGTCCGAAGCGTCATCGCCTGGGGCAAGCGTACCCCCGAGGATGTGTGCCGTGAAGGCAAAACAGACGATGGGGGTTCTCGGGTCCTCTCCACTCGACCAGGAATCGAACAGACCATCGATCTCGATCCGAAGTCCGGTCTCCTCCTCAACTTCACGCACTGCGCTCTCCTCCGGCGTCTCATTCTTCTCGATGAACCCGGTGGGGAGGCACCAGAGCCCTTCGCCCGGCG
>DAOVNE010000061.1 GCA_030630395.1 Candidatus Eiseniibacteriota bacterium | reverse complement strand
TGAGATATCGGCGAGAGCTTGGGCAAGATCGCGAAGGCCCGTGACCCCTCCGGCGTTGTCCCGAGCAAGCCTCGTAAGCGTCTCGCAGTAGACATCGTGGCCCAGCATCGCGTCGAGCATACCCATGACAGCGGATCCGCGCCCCCTCGCTATCCCCTTGTCGCAGCTCCCATCCGGGGTGATGCAGAGACTCATGAGGTCCCGTCCTGAAGAGTCCGCAATCACACGGGCGAACTGCCGGTGACGAAGCGCCCGCCTTAGCGCAGCCTCTTCCTCCCCACGAACCTCCTCCAGCCACCGGATCTCCGCGTGAGCCGCGATCCCCTCAGAAACTAGCGCACCGGCGGAGATTGAATGTCCCCACCAGCATCGGGCCAGCTCGAGGATGTACTTGTCAGGAGATGGAGACCCCGCGATGCCGCCTCCACTCGTCGCTTCCTCGACGATTATGAGACCGGGGCCGGAGACGGCAGGAACGCCGAGCGTGCCGATGGGAACCGTGACGACGCTCAGCCAATCGTAGGGATAGGGTCCGAGACAGGTCTCCAGAAAGCGGATCGGCTCCTTCACGACCTGAGCCGTCGGCATATGGACCTGCGTGCGGTACTCCGCGTCCTGAGAGCCGCTATCACGGAACTGGTGGTAGCCGAGAAAGAGATTGCCCACGAGTCCCCACGAGCTGTCGAGTCCACCGACGACAAGGGCAGCGGAGGGAATGGGAATATCGGTCTGCCAGACGTCCCCGCCGACGCACGAGCCCGGAACAGCCGCGGGCGTAGACGCCATGCCTGAGAGCGTCCCCGTGAAGAGACATGACTGACCGATCGGATATCTCACGGTCGCGTGAAACAGCGCAACGTCGCCGTCTCGCGGCAATGGATACCAGGCATCCTCGCCGGTGAGGATCACAAGGCCACCGGCGCTATCGCTCGGATCGTGTGCCAGAGGCACCAGACCTTCATACGCGATTATGAGTTCGATGTAGGCGGGCTCATCGCCGGGCGCCTCTCCAGAGCCGCCTGCCGGCTTAAGAAGCACTTCCATCCTGCGGCCGCTGCGATCGAAGTCCGGGGAATCGCCGCCCGCGGTCATAAGAGACAGGACAGTGAGAGCTTCGTTGAGCTCGAGTTCCATGATGGGGCCGTTTACACGCGCGACCAGGCGGCACTTCCCTGAGAGCCAACCCCGCCCGGGATCCACGCAGACATCGATCTCGTACCGCTCCACGTCCTGAGCGGCCAGGAGGCGCTCGGTCCGAGCTATCCTGCCGTCATCAAGAGCAAAGAGCTGCTCCAGGGCCGCCGGGATATGATCGGACATGGGGCCCGGGACCGCCGCACCAGGCGGCAGCACCTGAGACTGCTGCGACGACGCTCCACCGGACATGAGCACGGTGAAGGCGACTATCACGGGCAGAAAGCATCTGATCATGTTACCTCCGCAGCCTGAGCGGTGTGAGACCGTACAACTGGGGCCATCTTAGCACCCTCGCCCCCGCTCGGCAAGGTCGCCTCAAGGCAACCCGCCTTGACGGAGGCGAGCTGTGGAGGTATCATCGGCGGGCACGACAGGGAAAGGAGTAGGGTGAAATGACACCGGTATATAGCGACAAGGTGCTGGAGCACTTCAAGAATCCGAGGAATGTCGGCGAACTTGAGAATCCGGACGGGGTAGGTCTCGAAGGCAACCCTGTCTGTGGGGATCTCATGGAGATCCAGATCAAGGTCGAGGACAACCATATCACGGACATCAAATTCAAGACCTTCGGCTGCGGTTCCGCAATCGCCACGAGCAGCATGGTGACGGAGATGGCCAAGGGCATGTCTCTCGATGATGCCCTCAAGATCACACGGAACAGCGTTGCGACCGCCCTGGATGGCCTGCCACCTCAGAAGATGCACTGCTCCAATCTGGCAGCAGACGCATTGCACAAGGCCATCAAGGATTATCTGAAGAAGCAGGAGACGGGTGAGGGCGGAGATTCAGATTCGTAGGGCAGCAATGAGGGTAGCGTCACAGCCGTTCCAGTGATTCGTTCGGAGCGGCAATCGGTTCCGGTAGAGCGGCGTATGGAGGGATTGGCCATGGAGGAGACTCCGCAAGTCCAGCCACAGATGAACACGACGCAGGCGATCAAACCGCATCGTGGCGGTGTAGTCCTGGCACTCGGCATCATCGGGATTGTCCTATGCTTCATCACCGGCATCATCGCCTGGGTGATGGGGAAGAACGATCTCGCGGAGATGGCGCAGGGGCTGCGTGACCCTGAGGGTGAGGGTATGACCCGCGCCGGCATGATCTGCGGCATCATAGGAGTCATCCTGTCCGCGATTGGGATTCTCTGGTGGCTCGTTGCGGTGTTCGTCATCGGCACAGCCGGCTTGATGGAAGCTGGAATGTAGGGACCCGTTCGGTTGAGAGTTGAGCTGGTTCGGGGGACATCAGGATACCGTGCACCGGGCGCAGCGGTCTTCGCAGCGATCATGCTGGTCGCGCTTGGACTGACTGTCGCCTGGCTGGGGACATCACACCAAGGCCCCGTCATCTGCCCGTTCAGGGCGGTGACGGGGCTTCCCTGTCCAACCTGCGGGCTTGTAAGAACCACAGCGGCTCTTCTTCATGGCCGGATCGGAGAGGCCTTTCTCACGAACCCGTTCGATGCGTTCTTCCTCATCATCGTCGTACCGGTGGGCATCGTGTTCTGGTCTCTGAATCTCGCCTTCGGGGTTGCGGTGAGGATATCTTCAGGCAGGACCGAGCGCATGGTGTTCTGGTGGACCGTGGTAGCGGTGGTCGCGGCCAACTGGGTCTACGTGCTGGTCACACAGCTCTAGCGCAGGAACGCGCACCCCGCCCCACACTAGTCCCCATTCACGCCGTAGATCTCGTCGTAGGACCGGTAGTAACGATAGACTCGCCGCACGTAGTCCGACGTCTCCGAGAAGCCGATATCCTCCACGAAGACATCGGAGTCGGAGGCGCCTCCGTACTTCCACCAGCGCTTGACGTTATCCGGTCCTCCGTTGTACGCGGCGAGCGCCCTCAACAGATCCCCGTCGAAATCGTCAAGCTGCTGAGACAGATAGTAGACGCCGAAGTGGACGTTCGTCTCTGCATCGAGAAGATGCGACAGCCGGAAGCCGCGGTGCCCGACCCGGCGCGCGATCCAGCGTCCAGTCGGCGGCATGATCTGCGTGAGCCCTCGCGCTCCGACCCAGGATACGGCGTCGTACTCGAACAGGCTCTCTTGACGCATCAGTGAGTAGACGATGTGCTCCTCGATGCCCTGCTCTCCCGACTCGGCCCCGACGATCTCCGAGAAATGCCTGGGACAGATCTTCTTTCGCAGATAGATGGGAGCATCGCTCAGGGTCTCCGCCGGTGACATCGCGAGGATTCTTTCGGCGATACGGATGGCACGCTTGTTGAGGCTGCTGCTCTCGCAGTAGATCGCGAGGATGTCAAGGGCGACTGGATCTGTACGAATCTCCCTCTCAAGGAGAGCGAGTTCGCGTTCCGCCTCTGTACGCATGTGGAGTGCGAGCATGTGGTCGGCCCGGATCAGGTGGGGTTGATTCATGAGGCGTTGCCTGGTTGCCATCCGCTCGACCGGAGCCAGAGCCCGCCCGTACCACTCCCCGACCCATCTCCCGAACTCGTCCGCCTCTCGTCCCCAGAGACGCGCCTCGAAGCCTCTCGAGGTCTCTTGGCTTGGAGTTCCTACCGCTAAGGAACGATCAAGATCGTCGAGGACGCCGAGGCGCTCGAGCGACCTTCGCCCGTAGTAGGAGTCGCGATCCGCATCGGCCGCCTCGTGGTAGATCTCCGCTGCCTCATCCGTACGCAGAAGGAGTTCGCGCACCTTGCCGATCCAATAGAGGGCGCGCGCCGTGGTTGTGCCGTTGCCTCCCGCGTAGATATCGGCAAACGCCGCTTCGGCCTCATCCATCATGCCACGCTTGAACAGGCAGAGCCCCGCTCTGAACCTCGCGTCGGCTATGTGCTCGCTCCGGGGGTAGAACTCGGCGAGTCCTTGATACTCAGCGGCTGCCTCTTCCCACCTCCGCTCGTCCTCAAGAAGGCGGGCCCTCTCCCACTGGGCGTCGGCCGCCTCAGGCCTGTCGGGGTGAAGCGCGATGTATTCATCATATGTGGCGAGGCTCTCCTCGACGCGGCCTGTCGCTCGACGGCAGTAAGCCAGCTTGAGCCAGGCAAGATCGTAGTACTCGCCGTCGTGGTCGAACTCGACGGCTGCTTCAAACTTGCGGGCCGCCGTGCCGTAGCTTCGCCGCCGCTGATGGCTCCGGCCGAGGAAGTACGTAGCCTCCGCCACGAATTCCCGCTCGTCGTTGTTCCTGATGTAGTAGCTCAGGAACTCCGCTGCGTCACGGTAGAGCTTCCTGTTGTAGAGCACGAGCCCCTGATGGTAGCGATCGGTGAACGACCTCGAGAGCCTGCGGCCTCTCTTCATGGCGTCGTGGGAGTGGCGCGATCTCGGATAGTCGTTGACCGCCGTCCTGTAGCTCACCTTCGCCGCCTCGTGATCGCCCCTTTTCTCAAACGTCAGACCCATCTGGTAGTGCGCGCTCGCGCTCACATCGTAGCTGCTGGATTTCGTGAGCAGCACGCGGTACCACTGGAGAGCCATGTCCCAGTCGGACGATTTCCTGTATGTATCGGCGAGTTCCTCAATGGCCCGGAGATCAAGAGACGTCTCCTTCTCGTCGTCTATCACCTCCCGGAGCAGCTCCACGGCGTGCTCCTGATCGCCACCCTCTCTCGCCGTCACGGCCATCCTGATCAACACGACATCGCTGATGTCGCGGAGTTCGGGCAGCGAGGCCGCGTACGCATCGAGCGCCCTTTCCCAGTCCTCCTCCCGCTCGTACGAACGCCCCGCCATGAATCGCGACCGCGCGGCCAGCCTCCGGAAGTATGCGCCGTCGCCGGCGTCGTGACCGGAGATCAGGACGGCGACGTCACCGAAGATCTGTGATGCCGCTCGGTAGTCGCCGTCTTCATAGTGGAGACCCGCGAGCGCATAGAGCGAGTCGGCAGACGCGCGCCACGACGCCGGGGCCTGAGATGGAAGGAACATGCAGCAGATAAGGACAATTGGAAGCCATCTTCGCTGGAGGGCTACTCTGTTCATCAACCCCTCGGGGATGAAATGCCAAGGATCTCGCCGGCTTCAGCCACTGTGGCAGCGGAGATCACACGCTCCGCAAGCCCGCGCGCTTCACGGCTGTCGGTTTCACAGATGGAACGGCGGGCAAGCAGCACTCGGTTTGGGGTCGCGCTCAGCTCCCTCACCCCGAGACCCAACAGGAGCGGGATGTAGCTCGCTGTTCCCGCCATCTCACCACAGACGGAGACAGGCACGTCCGCCACCAGTCCCGATTCAACGGTTCTCTGAATCATGGCGAGCACTGCCGGATCGTGCGGCCGGTAGAGATGATCGACCTTCACGTTCCCGCGGTCTACAGCCAGAGTGTACTGGACGAGGTCGTTCGTCCCGATACTTAGAAAATCGCTCTCCGCCGCCAATCGGTCCGCTACCATCACGGCCGATGGTATCTCGATCATCGCGCCTATGGGAACATCCTCCTGATACTCAACTCCGCCTTCCGTGAGCGTGCGCTTCGCGTCCTCCAGACAGATCTTTGCCGCCCGCAGCTCATCGACACACGAGATCATCGGCCAGAGAATGCGGACGTTTCCATGCAGGCCGGCTCTCAGGATCGCCCGCATCTGTCTTATGAAAAGCTCCGGGTTGTCGAGCAACACCCGGATCGATCGGTACCCAAGATGGGGATTGTGCTCCTGAAGAGGGTTCTCGGGGCCGACAAACTTGTCTCCGCCGATATCCAGCGTGCGGATCGTGACCGGCTTCTTGCCCATGATCTCAGCGACGGAGCGGTACACCTCGTACTGCTCATTCTCCGAGACGCCGAGTCCCGCCGCCATGAACAGCATCTCCGTGCGGAAGAGTCCTATGCCATCGACATTGACGGCCGCCGCGTCACGCGCCTCTTCGACCGAGCTGATGTTTGCCATGAGTTTGACACGGACGCCATCCGACATACTCGTCGACTTTTCTACGAAGGGAGAGAGGGCCGCCCACGCAACTGCTTCTTCCTCCTGTTTCGTCGAATAGCGATCGAGCATCTCGGGAGATGGATTGACAAAGACCTCACCGGTGTTCCCGTCGACGATGAGCAGTTCTCCGGACCTGACAAGACCCGTGATCGAGGGGACGCCGACTACGGCTGGAACTCCCAGTGCGCGGGAGAGTATCGCCGCGTGCGCCTCTCTGCCACCGTGCTCCGTCACGAAGCCGAGCACGCGACCCCTATCCATGGACACGGTGTCCGAGGCCCTGAGCTCATTCGCCACAACTATCATGGGATGAGTCAGCGGGCAGTGCGCCCACACACCCAACATCCGTTCGATCATGCGCTTGCCGATGTCAGTGATATCGTACGAACGATCCCTTAGATAGCTGTCATCGGACGCCATGAGAACCGAACTCATGCGCTTCATCTCAGCAGCGACAACGGATTCTGCATTCAATAGGTCCGTTCTGATTCCGCTACGCATCGTGTCGAGGAATTTCGCATCCTCCAGGATCATCGCATGGACCAGAAAGATGCCGGCCTCGCTGTCCCCAAGCTCGCTCGATATCCGCTCAATGTCGGATGTGAGCTCCTTCTTCACGAGCTTCACTGCATCGTCCAGACGCGCGATCTCCGCCTCCACCTCCGACGGCTGGATTCTCCTCGCCTCAACCTCGCCCAGAATGTCACCGAATAGGAAGACCGGACCGATGACGACGCCCGGCGACACGGGGATCCCGCGCAAAGCAGCGGCCGTCGCTTCGGCTCCGTCGCCGCGAGCATTCTCTGCCATTCGTTTCTTGTTCTCTGGCACGCCTGTTCCTCTTCTACTCTTGCCGGTGAAGGTACTTGAACCTGCAAGTTCCTGTCCTTAAGAGCGTGCTTGATGACCCAGAGACGCGTCATCTCCCGAGTTTCTTCACCGCCTGCCCAGCCGCCACGAGCACCGGGTCCCAGACAGGAGAGAAGGGTGGCGCGTAGCTCATGTCGATCGCGGCCAGGTCGGAGACGGCCATGCGCCCATAGATGGCAGTCGCGACCGTGTCGATCCGTTTCGCCGCACCCTCGGCGCCGATGATCTGCGCGCCGAGCAGGCGCCCAGTCTCCTTCTCAAAGATGATCTTGACGGTGATCGCGCCCCCGCCCGGGTACGCGTGCGAACGTGACCGCGCCCTGATCCTGGCC
>DAOVNE010000235.1 GCA_030630395.1 Candidatus Eiseniibacteriota bacterium | reverse complement strand
GGCCGGACCACTGATACGTTGCTTGGAAGTAGAAGGTGGTGAACAGCAAGGCGATCGCGGCGTAGAAGGCGGTCGTGGGAATCACCGCTGAGCGTGTCATACCACGCCAGCTGGATGGAGGTATCAACTCCCGGAGGCGTACCTGTTTTCTGTTCGAGCTCAAGCTACCTCCGATCACGGCCATCCCCGAACGTGGAATCATCGGTGGTTTGTATGAACCCCGTTCACTACTACTGTAATGCTCCCGTCGGCTTGAGCATAGGGAATTCCGTCTGGCTGCCGTGCAGGCGCCATGTCCGCAGGCAGGGGAACTCACATTGACGTCGGTGCCAGAGTGCGCGACACTGAAGCTACCGGGCCGTTTTCCTGCCCACGCCCGCTGTGCGGGTTGACATGCTTCGCGCCGTGACCGCAGCACTGCTGCTGGTCACGACGCTTGCGAACTGTGGCTGCCCCCGTTGAGGGTGTAGAGGAGTCCCGGACGATGGTGCTGCTTGGGTAATCGGATCAGCGAGCGGAGCACGGGAGAACCTGTCATCAGTGTGTTTTGGAGGTTGCCAATGAAGAGTCCAGTCCTCAAACATCTGCTATGTGCGTCGGTGTGTGCCACCGGCCTGTTCCTGTCTGCCGTGGCCGTAGCCGCGCCGTGTCCGCGTTCCATCGAGGTTATAGCACACGCGTCCCCGGCTCTGGTGTTCGACGAAGAGCTATTCATACAGACCTTCGGTGACGCGTTCGAAGATGCGGGCGCATCGCTAACGGCGGGCGAACTCGAGCCTGACTACGTCCTCGCGGTTACGTACGACGAGTTCGAGGGTGATGAAGGGGTTGTGTATTCCTGCTTGTCCTTGATGCTCGGATACGTGGACGGCGTGATCGGAGATGCGAATTTCATGAGCGCCATCTGCACCGTACCGGCTCAGTACGGCGAACCGGTGTGGTATGACGGGACGATTGTCCGCGGCAACGACCTCTTGGCTCACGGGTCTACGGTAGTCGCACTTGCTGGTGAGTTACCCAAGCGCCTGGCGGAGCACGAGCAGATCCCTGTATCCGCGACCCCGATCGTCCGAACCAAGTGCTTCTCGGGGGGACAGACCGGCGTGATCAAGCTCATAGATTTCCAGTGTCCTCACGCCTGTCCCGTGAGAGGCTCAGACATCAAGAACCGAATGGTGGTGACGGCGGAGCGCGGCAGGATATCGAATGGAGTTCCGCTCGAGAGTGATGACAAATCGAGGGTTTTCACCATCCCGTCGCGCAGTCGGAAATGGAGTATCGTCGAGATCGAGTACGAGGCTCCGGGCGATGGGAACGGCGACGTGCTGACGGTCCGCAACTCCTGCGATATTCTGAGCGGGAAGCCGCTCTCAGCGACTACGCCCGGTGAGATCATGCTGACCAAGGAGCTCCCTGGCTGCGGGCACCCCTCCCTTGAGTACGCCCACTCCTTCACCGTCTCGTACGGAGAAGGCATGCTGGACTACACTGTAACCGGAGAGATCCCGCTCACGATCACGCGGTCACCCGCCGATGCGGATGAGCTTGTGGCCGGTGAGGTGTCGGGGCACGGCACACTCGTGGTTATGATGGCAGGGTCCTTCAGGGAATGCACCGTCACATATCAAAGCGAGATGAACTGCGTCGTGACCGGCGAAGTGCGTCTTCATCGCACGGTCGCGAGCTATGTGCGGAAGCTCCACTTGACGCTCACCGAATCGTATGGTGGCGTGGGCGGCGGCGCCATGATCGATTGTCCGAAACAGGAGCCGTTCTTCACTGGTGGCGTCTGGGCGCCGGAGATCGTTCAGGGAGAAGAGGCCAAGCTGATCTTCAATGATGTTGACGGAGACGTGATCACGCGTCCCTTCTCAGCGGACGCGGTGACAGGGGATGCCAAGTGGGTGCTGCATAACCCCTAGGCACCGTTTCGACCGTGCGCTCTCTGAGTGTTGCAGCACTAATCCACCCCAGCTGTCGGATTCTGTGGTATAATAGAGGCTAGCGGGTGTACGAGCCCGCTAGCGTGATCTCGACCAACGTCAGACACACGCGTGGGGGTCCAATGGGTATTCCTGCGCCCATAGCACATTCCTGAAAGGGGTAGAAGATGAGGGCAAGCGCCGTTTCACTGGGAGCAGCTGCCGTTCTTCTCGCGGTCGCCGGCGTGCTGGTCGCGGGATTCGTGCCCGCTCACGCCCAGACCGCCGTCCTCATCTCCGAGATGTGCGATCCGCGTCTCAACTACCTGACCGATCGGTTCATCGAGATCTACAACGCGGGCCCCACGGCCGTCGATCTGACCGACTGGGATCTCGTCGCGGTGGGCAACTCGGGCGACATCTTCACGTGGCCGCTTTCCGGAACCATCGACCCGGGCGAAGCGCTCGTCTGCGGCGACGCGACGACGGTCATCGCATTTCCGGTCGACTTCCCCCTGGAAGCATGGTCGAGCAACAACAGCCTCTGGAATGGGAAGGTGGGGGACGGGGCGAAGCTTCTCAACGCGGGCTCCGTCATCGTCGACTACGCCGTCGTGACCGGGACGCACTTCGAGAACGACGACTATGTGCGCAACGAAGGCATCGTGCTCCCGAACACATCTTACGATCCTTCCGAGTGGACAGCGACGTCCGTCGACTACCCGACCGACGGAACGCCCGGCACGCATGTGACCGCGCCGCCAACTCCCGGACCGACGATCGCGAACATCACCACGGCCCCGCCCGCGCCGCTTCCCGGCGAGGCGGTCGACATCTCCGCCGATGTGACGGACACGACGGCCATCACATCCGTCGCGCTCTTCTGGGGAACACATCCGCTCTCCATTACCAACGAGATCGCCATGTCGCTCGTCTCGGGCGACACCTACGATACGGACACCTCCATCCCGGGCCAGTCCGCCGGCGTCACTATCTACTTCAAGGTCCAGGCGATTAACGACCTGCCTGGAACAAGCGTCTCCGACGTCGAGAGCTACTCGCTGCCGTACACGCTCACGATCGCCGAGATCCAGGGAGGTGGGTCCTCGTCACCCTACGACGGTTATGCGGCCATCACCTCCGGTGTCGTGACCGCGCGCTACGCCTCATACTTCACGCTCCAGGACGGCGCCGGCGCCCGCAGCGGAGTGTGGGCGAGGGGTCTCGCAGCACCCACGGTCGGTGACACGGTCACCATCAGGGGAACCGTCACTGAGAGCGACGGCGCGAACAGCGGCAACACGTTCATCGTGAGTGCTGTCGTTCAGAGTTCCTCCCCGGCCGCAGTGACACCCGCTCCTGCCGTCATCACGACGCTCGCGCTTTCCTCAGAGGACTACGAGGGCGTGCTCGTGATGGTCGATGACGCCGAGTGCACGAACACCACGCTGGGTTCAGGGGAGTGGGAGATAAACGACGGCAGCGGCGCCGGGGTTGTCGACGATCTTGGCTACGCGTTCACGCCAACTCTGGGGACGGTCTACGATGTCACCGGTCCGCTTGCGTACAAGGACAGCGGCTTCAAGCTGGAACCTCGTGATGCTGCCGACATCGTGTGGGCTGGCGACAACGCCGCGCCCGAGCTCTTCCAGGTCTATGCGACCGACGAGACGACCATACTTGTGACCTTCACGGAGGATGT
>DAOVNE010000021.1 GCA_030630395.1 Candidatus Eiseniibacteriota bacterium | reverse complement strand
TCGCAGCGATCACTGTGGTCGGCGGGACCAGGAACGCATGGGACTTCCGCCTGCCCGTGGCGTTCGTGATCGCCGTGGTGGCGGGTCTTTTTGTGTGGGTCATCCTGCGGTTCGTTGTGGGCAGAAGGTCGCTGCGTGCGTGGTCGTTTGCGAACACGGTGCAGTGGGCTGTCCTTCCGGGGCTCTTGGTTGGGCTCGCCGTCGACGCGATTGCCGAGACGACACGCGCGGCGTGGAGCGAAGCGGCCATCTCCGGCATAGCCGTGCTTCTCCTGTTGGGGCTTGCACTCGTCTGTCTGCGCGTGGGGTCACCGGGGCGGCGGCAGAGGCTTGGGTGGCTTCCCGTCCTCGTGGCCGTGGCGTTTGTCGTGTGCTCGTGTGTGAACACGCGTTTGTACGGCACGCCAAATCGGGAGGGTAGGCTTCCCGGGGACACCCGGGCCGGCAGACCGGACATCATTCTGATCGTGCTTGATACGTTGCGGGCCGATCACCTGAAGAGCTTCGGGTACGTGCGCGACACAATGCCGGCGCTTGAGCGCTGGTCGCGAGGCGGGTTCGTGGGCAAGCGCGTGATCTCCCCCGCGGGATGGACGGCGCCGGCGCACGCGTCCATCTTCTCGGGAAGGACCGTGTCGCTGCATGGCATGCACTACACGTCCAGCAGCGAGGGGATCAGAACCACATCAGTCGAGAACATCGCGTGGCTGCCGGATGTCCTCGCCTCCGAGGGCTACTACTGCCTTGCCATCTCAGCCAATCCTGGCGCCGTACCCTCGGACATCACCGGGTTTCACCGCGTGCTGGCGCCCCGGCGCAACAGATGGGAGAGTGCCACTCTTGCGGCCCGTGTCGATCTGCGTTCTCCACTCACGCAGCGCGTGAGCGAGCGGATGCGCTGGAGGATGCCCTATGTCGACGCGGAGGGGATCGTTGCGATCACCAAGCGCGCGGTTCCCGACCAGGGGCCTGTGTTCCTCTTCGTGAACTTCCTCGACCCCCACGGACCCTACAATCCGCCGGTAAGCGCACTCAAGCTGCTCGGCGCCGAAGCACCGCGGGCGTTCAGCAGGTACCTGGGAGGCTGTCGTCTCAACAGGCTCTGGGCATCTCTTCCGGATGCCAAGGTGGAGTATCTGGTGGACCTGTACGATGGCGAGCTGAGGTGGCTGGACCTGAATCTGGAGGAACTCCTCTCGTGGATCGGTGAGCGCTTCGGAGATGACGCCATCGTGATCATCACCTCGGACCACGGCGAGGAGCTGGGTGAAGAGGGAAGGGTGGGGCACGAGTACGGCCTGTCACAGCGCCTCATCCATGTGCCGCTCTTCGTCAAGGGTGTGGGTATTCCGGCCGGGGAGTCACAGGAGTTCATCACAACGAGGAGCATCTACGATTTTGCATGCTCGTGCGCGGCGGGAGAGGCCCCGGATGTCAGCGTGTTTGCCCGGCTCGATGAACACGGCATGATATCGGAGCGCTATGTGTCAGGCCGAAACGTCGAGGCGCTTGGCAAGGCCTACGACCGGTCCTGGGTATCCGTGATCGAGGGGAACCGCAAGGCCGTTGGTCCATTCGAGCATGGCGTCGAGATCTATGACATCGAGACCGCCGGGTTCGAGCGCGAAGTGCCGGTGTCCGACACCCTGGCCGCAAGGAGGCTGGGCGCGACGGTGGATGCCTACTGGGAGGAGAACAGGGATACGCGCGACGATGCGTTCGAGTCGCTCACTGACGATGAGATCGAGCAGCTCAGAGCTCTCGGGTACATCCAGTGACAGATGCGAGGCGCTCCCGTTCGCGGGCAGAGATTGTACCATCGCCTCTCGCAACTGATGCGCGGATGCTACACACTCTCGAACAGATGGAATGGGGAGGTTGGTAGTCGTGAGAACACTGGTTCTGTTTGCACTGGCTGTAATGGGAACGCTGCCGGCGTCGGCGCACGTGGTGACATTCGGGTGGGAGAGTGGCGATCCCGTGCTGGGCATGTACGGCTCCGGCGAACCGCCGCTGTACGCATCATTTGCGTATGCACCGGACCCGGTTCACACCGGTACCATGTCACTGTGCCTGGAGGATAACTCGCCGTCCGGAACACCGTACGCGTACGTGGCTTGGATCGGCGCTCTCGTGGATGGTGACCAAGTCGAAGCGAGCTTCTGGCGGTACGACACGACTCCGGGCGTGTCTCCTTCGTGCCGGATCTGGGCGCACTGGAACGATGACCCAGGTGATGTGAACGGCTACGCCGGGTACGCCGGCGGCAACACGGATTACGGTCCGGGCGAAGGTTGGGACCTGACATCCTGGTCCTGGACGGTAGTGGACGGTCACTCGGGCCTTGTCATCCAGGTGCGCGTCTACTCGAACCCGGGTGATGTCGTGTGGGTCGACGATCTGACTGTCACGGCGCCCGATCACGCCTGGATCCACACTTCCGAAGGAGTGGGACCTGTGCAGCCATCGTCATGGTCGAGAATCAAGGCGCTGTGGCAGTAGTCGCGTCGTGCAGTTGCGGAGACAGACAACAGGGGAGGCACAGCATGAATCGTTTGATAGCCGTTGCCCTGATTTTGGCGGTCGCATGCGTGGCGTTCGCAGGTGGGAATCCGGACATCCGCGCCTACTTCGACTTCGACCCGCCCTACTACCTACATGCCGTGTATCCTGCGCCGTACACGTCGGTTGACATGTACATCTGCGTTGACAACGTCGACCAGGGGATCACCACTTTCTCCTTCCGCATGGATGATCCGGTGGCATCCAATCCCGGCGTCATCATAGCGTGCAACTGGACCCAGCTCCTTCCCGGTGGTTTCATCCCGATGGACCCATGGCCATTCGGAGTTACTGTCTTCAGTTCCGAGTGCGTCGCATCCGATCCGCTCATCGTCGGCCGCGTGAACTTCTTCTATCTGGGTGGCTCCTGTTGTCTGGAGATCCTGGATCATCCAGACTATCCACGCTGGGTCGTTGATTGCTCAGAACCGGGCGAGATTGACTACTACTGCGTGCTGGCTCACGCAAGCATCGGCGGCGCCGTGTGCCCCGAAGGCGATTGCGCGCAGGTGCCGATCGAGAGTTCGACGTGGGGGAGTGTCAAGTCGTTGTACAGGTGAGCGAAGCGTGGGAAATCACTGCAGTTCTTGAAGAACGAGGATTGCTTACCGTCAAGATCTGTATAGGAGGAGTGACATGACGATCCGACGCTTGAGGATGCTGGCGTTTCCAGCGGCGCTTCTGCTTCTGGTCTGCTCGGGGTGCGCGGCCGGCACGGCAACGTTCGAGTCGACGTCCGCCGGATTCTGGAACGGCCTGTGGCACGGGCTGATCTGTATCATCACCTTCGTGATCGGGCTCTTCTCAGATACCGTCAGGATGTACGAGCCGAACAACGTCGGTCCGCTCTACGACCTCGGCTTCCTGCTCGGGGCCATCGTGAGCCTCGGAGGTGGGGCAGGACATAGCTGCCGCAAGAAGGCGAAGGTCGTCGTTCATAAGGAGAAGGAGTGGGAGGAGATCGGCGTCAAGGTCGAGGAGAAGGTCCGGAAGGGCATCCGGAAGTGGCTCGATGAGTCCGAGCGGGGCGAGGGTGACTGGGAGGAGGTCGGCAGGAAGGTGGAGGAGAAGATCAAGAGGGAACTCAGGGAGTGGGCGGACGACTAGGGTTCTTGGAGTGACGTGTGTGTTGGTCGCCGGGAGAGACACAATGACTGCTTCTGCTCGTTCTGCCAGATGGACGGCCACATCAGTCCGGTGGCTTGCGCGCATCGGGGGAACGGTTCTTCTGCTGCGGTGGATTCGGCACGCGGCGTACGAGCTGACGGTGCTGGTGGAAGAGCACTTGGTGTACGGAGAACGGATCTTCAGCATGGGATTCCTGGCGATGACACTTGGCCTGTTGGTAGGGTGGTTGAGTGAGAAAGCCGGAGCTGCCCTGCTGATCGCCGGGTATCTGCTCGCCGCCGGGGCGCCGGTTCTCGGCACGAGCAGTCGCCCCATGCTGGCGCAAGATGCTTTTGGTGTAGCTGTGGCGCTATTGCCGTTCCTGATTGTCGGCGCGGCATATGCCTTTGCGGGGCGGACGCGCGCTCTATTGCCCTGATCAGAGAGGTGACGATGTCAATCAGAGACCTTCTGTTTTCCTGCCTGATTCTCATTGCCATGGTGGGGCAGAGTGCGGCCGATGGGGACATCGGTCTTGGGATCATCGCAGGCGAGCCAACGGGCCTCAGTCTGAAGATGTGGGTGGGGGACCGCGACGCAGTCGATGTCGCTGTCGGTTGGTCGCTTGGAGAGGAAGGCTGGTTCTACGGCCACTGTGACTACCTTCATCATTGGTACGACCTGGATCCGGAGGAAGTCGAGGGGACGTTGCCGTACTACGTCGGTATCGGCTGCCGCATACGCCTTCGAGACGGTGACAATTCGAAGCTGGGAATCCGGATTCCGATAGGTCTGGACTACGTTTTCCCCGACAAGCGATTCGATGTGTTCATGGAGGTGGCGCCGATTCTGAACCTCATTCCTGAGACGGAGTTCGATTGGAGTGGTGGCATCGGAGTGCGGTACTGGTTCTGACCGCCGCCTGCGGACGCGCAAGCCGGGCCGGGAGTGGATCTCATGACCAGACCCATGAGGGATTCAGAGGTCGACGATGTGAGCGAGTTGCTGCGTGAGTCGTACGCATGGCTTGGCGAACGCGAGCGGCTCTCCACCAAGCAGGTGGAGTTCCTGGTGTCCAGTCGCGGTTCCACCGAGACCATCGAGCGCGAGAGCCAGGCCGAGCAGTATCTCGTTCTAGATGATGGTACCAGTCTGACTGGCATGGTCTCAGTGTCGGGTGACACCGTAACGAAGCTGTACGTGCGCCCTTCTCTATCAGGTCTTGGAATGGGGCGTGAGTTGTACGAAGCGGCAGAATCGCTTATCGCCGCAGGCGGTCACACTCGAGTGGCGCTGGGCGCATTCAGTTCAGCGGTGCCGTTCTACGAGAGAATGGGCCTGCGTGCTGTGGGCCAGAAGGAAGCTACCGGCGCACTGGCCGGCGTAGTGATCACGCTCATGGAGAAGCCACTGGCGGGGGCGTGACCGACGCGTTTCTCCCCCGAGAGTGACGCTCGTGAGAACGCCAGGAGCTTGACATCACCATGCTGGTCGGTATAGGCTAATTCTGCATACTGTGTCGCTCGGGAGGCGACGCTGTGGCAGTGAGTACAAGTGGGCTGCGGGGACTGCCTTCCTGGTCGGAGGGGTCTACCCGCAGCTTTTGTTCATGTGGAATCGGAGGTGGTGTATGGATGAACAGGCCAGATACGACCGTGCGAAGAAGCGGGTGGACGAAATCAAGGAGTTCTACCAGCATCTCGTGACGTACTTGGTGGTAAACGCATTCCTTGTTGTCGTGAACCTCCTGACCTCCCCTGGGCATCTCTGGTTCTTCTGGCCACTCATGGGCTGGGGCCTCGGAATCACGATCCATGCAGCGACGGTCTTCGGCCCCGGGCGGTTCTGGGGGCCGGAGTGGGAGGAACGCAAGATCAAGGAACTGATGAAGAACGGCAGGGAGCGGAACGGGGATTGACGCGAGTGAAACCAGAGATCAGGCCCTTCCTGGAGTCAGATGAAACTGCCGTTGCCGCGCTGTGGCGGGAGGTGTTTCCGGATGCGCCTCTTCGAAACCACCCTGAGACAGATATGGAGCGGAAACTCGCAGTGCAGCGCGAGCTGTTCCTGGTGGCTGTCCTTGGATTGGAGATCGTGGGTACTGCGATGGCGGGGTATGATGGGCATCGTGGTTGGGTGTACTACGTGGCCGTCAGTGCTGCGCACCGCGGGCGAGGAATCGGCACTGCTCTAATGAGGGGTGTGGAGGAGCGGCTTCTTGAACTGGGGTGCCCGAAACTAAACCTTCAGGTTCGTGCCTCCAACGAGGGAGTCGTAGCATTCTATGAGAAGCTGGGGTACTTCGTCCAAGATCTGACCAGTATGGGAAAGCTCCTGAGTGGACCTGACGGCGGCGCCTGACTGGCGCATGCGGCTGATACTCGGTCCTACAGGTTGGCAGAGAAGGAGGTACTGTGAACAGAGTGCGACGGCACGTCATCTTGATGATGGGCGTCTGGTGCGCATGCCTTGTCCTCCCGTTGACAAGCGCTGCGGAAGGTGGTCGTCCGGATGGCCAGGCGATCCAGTTTCGCGTAGGGAGCAGCTTCACGCTGAGTTCTTTCGGCGGGGTGATGTCCTATGACACGGTAACGCTGGCGTACCAGCGCTTCCTCGGGCGGGATGTTGCCTGGAGACTCAACGTCGGGATCGACCTGCGCTACGACAACGTGGAGCAGTCGGAGGAGCATGCGGGAGACGGCAACAACCACAATATCGATGAGTCCCTTGACTACTCGGAGTGGAATCACGAGATCTCAATCTCCAGCGAGTGGCTCAAGTACCGGGGTGATCGAGTGTCGGTCTTCTTTGGAGGGGGGCCGCGCGTCTTCTACAGCGCCTATAGGGACGACGGTTTCGGCTTCAACACATACTCGGGAGACTGGCGCTTCGTTCGCCGCATCGGCAAGGAATACGGAGTTGGACTGGTGGGGTGCGTCGGTGTCCAGTGGGCGGCGACTGAGTGGTTGGCCCTGCATGCGGAGTACCGCGTGCTGTGCTCATACTCACGTGATGTGTATGATGAGCAGACGCTTGAGACGAACGAAGACAATGAGGAGTACGACTACGACGCGAGAGGCAACGTGGTTGACAGGTTCCTCCTGGATTCGCTCGGTGTTCGCTTCGGTCTGTCTGCGTACTTCTGATCCTCGCCGCGAGACCAGCGCGGGATCCTCGGGAGGAGACCGACGGGACATGAAACGTGTCATCGTCATTGGGACGAGTTGCTCGGGCAAGACCACGCTCGCTCGCCGCATTGCCGAGGTCCTCGACCTCTCGCACGTCGAACTTGACACCGTGTTCTGGGGGCCGAATTGGAGTGAGCGCCCGACCGGGGAGTTCCGCGAGGCCGTTCGGAAGCACGCCGAGCCTGATCGCTGGGTTGTAGATGGCAACCATGGCAAGGCACTCGACATTCTCCTGTCCCGTGCAACGGATGCGGTCTGGCTCAACTACTCGTTCCCTGTCGTGTTCTGGCGAGCGCTGTCCCGCACAAGCCGGCGCGTGATTTTCCGCGAGGAGCTGTTCGGTGGGAACCGCGAGACGTTCCGGCACTCGTTTCTCAGTCGCGGATCGATTCTGTGGTGGGTCATACTGACGTACCGTGGTCGCAGGCGCACGTATCGGGAGCTGTTCAGTGAGGGCGCCGGTGCAGACATCCGCTTGACGGAGCTACGCCGGCCTCGGGAAGCGCACGAACTCGTTAAGAGCATTCACGGCGCCGGCTAGCCGGCGTGTGCGGCCGACCACGTCTACCGGCAGAGCGGAGCAACGACATTGCCAAGCCCTTCAGCACCCAGAACATGTGACGTGATGAGGAGAGGGTACCCGGGTATGAGAACCGTCTTGTCACAACTCACTGTCTGCTGTCTTGCCGTGTGCTGTATTGCAGCGCCCGTGTTTGCGCAGTCTACCCCCGAGCACAACTGGGCCGATCGCCTCGTTGAGGCTGCCATCGAGCGGACCGAACATCGAGTTCGATACGACGGATCCTATCTGTCGATCGACTATCCCTCGGGCGACGTCCCTGACAGCGTGGGTGTCTGTACGGACCTGATCGTCCGTGCATATCGAGTACTCGGGGTCGATCTTCAACAAGAGGTCCACGAAGACATGCTCGAAGCCTTCTCTGAGTATCCCGACACCTGGGGCCTGACGGCGCCTGATCCCAGTATTGATCATCGGAGAGTGCCGAATCTCCAGGTGTTCTTCAGGCGTCGGGGGGAGGAGCTTCCAGTGACGGATGTCGCAGCGGATTATCAGCCCGGCGACCTCGTCACGTGGATGCTGCCCGGTAACCTGCCTCACATCGGGATTGTGACGAATTGGCTTTCATCTGACGCACTAAGGCCATTGATCGTGCACAACATTGGCTGGGGGCCCGAGATCGAGGACAGTATCTTCGACTTTCCGATTACCGGGCACTACCGGTTTGAGGTGGTTCACTCACCGTCGCCGGCCAACTAGCGCTCGCGTCCACCCGTAAGCAAGTGTTCAGGAAAGACACCACAGCGCCCACGGAAGAAACCGCGAAGGAGAGTTCATGAGTACGTCCTCCCTCGAGACGTTTCACGATGTCAGCGGCGGCACGGATTTCAGACCGGCTCTGGGCCAGCTACTGAATGAGTTCCGACTTGGCAGGATTGCCGATAGGGCCAGGCTGCTGGAAGAGACTGCCATCCAGACGCACCTGGGACAACACATTCAAGCATGGGATGCGGTCTTCCCGGAGTTCCCCAAGTACTCAGAGAAGCGTCGCACACTCCTCCGGCTATTCAAGCGGGAGAGAAAAGACACATATATCAGGCGGCTTGTCGTGGACGCTCTGACAGGTCTTGATACGGAGAACCGTGTCATTGTGAATCCTGCCACAGTTGAAGGAAGGCAGGCGATGTACCTGGCAAGAGCCCTGCCGGATTTCGAAATTATCGGTACCGATATCGACGGAAGATGGGAAGCTCTCTATCGTCGCGTATGCAGGAAGAGTCAGACGAACTTCAGGTTTGTGCAGGAGAGCATCTTCGAACCGGATCTTGGGAGGAGACCTACAGCCATTGTCTTCTTTGGCGCCTGCGGATCGGTGAGTGATGGCGCCATCGACTATGGGATTGACGTAGAGGCGCCGTTTCTGATCTTCAGAACCTGCTGCCACGAGAACATCGGTGGGAATGTCGAGACCGTCAGGGAGTGGTCAATGATCAACCGCTACCTTGCGATGAAGAACTGGCAGTTCTCCAGATACAAGAAACGGAATAACGGTTTCTACTTCACCGACAAGTACAATCGAGACGCTTATCCACGAAGCGAGGCCGGCCGGGACCTGGCCGACTCCGAGACATTCCTCCAGGTAGCTCGCAGCGCTGTTAACAGTGATATCTGCATAAGCATCATAGATCTGGACCGGGCTATCTACCTGCAGGAACAGGGATATGATGTCCTGTATCGGGACGAGGTCTTCTTTGCACACATGCGAGGGAGCACCTAGGCCGATTGTGAGGAGGATAGATGGCGCTCAGAACCAGCCAGAAGTCGGTCGCGTACTGCGGACTGTACTGCGGCGACTGCTTTGCCCACCGCGGAATCGTGGCCGATCTCGCTCGCGATCTACGCAAGGAGCTTCGCGCGAGCCGGTTCGACAAGACCGCAGAGGCGCTCTCCGAGCTTCCCTTCTTCAAGGGGCTCTCGCGATACGATGAGTGCTACGCCGCGCTCGGTGACATGGTGAAGCTCCGCTGCAAATCAGCGTGCCGGGGCGGTGGT
This sequence comes from Candidatus Eiseniibacteriota bacterium, assembly GCA_030630395.1. Taxonomy (GTDB): domain Bacteria; phylum Joyebacterota; class Joyebacteria; order Joyebacterales; family Joyebacteraceae; genus Joyebacterum. The sequence goes on along the minus strand of DAOVNE010000021.1, from coordinate 2,298 downwards.
GGCAATCCATACTGCAAGATCCGGAAGTGCTGCCAGCGTAAGTCCTACGTTGGGTGCTGGGAGTGCGATGACTTCGAGACATGCGAGAAGCTGACCGAACTTGAGACAGGTCACGGCGCAGCAGTCATCCGCAATATCCGTCGCATTCGTCGCAAAGGGCTCAAGGGCTTCCTGGAGGGCAAGCGCGACTGGTACGTGCGCCAACCCTGACGCTCGCGGATGACTCAGTAGAGGGAGAAAGATTATGCCTACGATCGTCGTCGATGGCCCGCGGATACCGAGCATCGAGCTCAAGCGGAAGATGGTTGAGGGTCTGACGGATGTTGCGGCAGACGTCTACGGGTTTGACAGGAGAATCATCCACGTACTGATCCGTGAGAACGCACCCGAGAACGTGGGGAGCGGCGGTCGCTTGATCGCCGACATACATGCGGAGCGCAGTGAAACGTAGCGCCGCGACGAGCTGAGGCACTCTGAACTCAGTCCGAGAGCAGCATCCTCATGCTGCTCACTTCACCGCCGGCCTCAAGCCTGAGGAAGTAGGTTCCCGGGCTCACGCTGCGGCCCGAGTTGCTCTTCCCGTCCCAGGTGACAGATCTGTCGCCTGCGGCTTGGCCGGCATCTACCAGAGTCCTGACTCTCTGCCCCAGCACGTTGTACACGCTCACTGTCACATGAGTGTCCGATGGCAGCTGGTAGCTGATGAGTGTTCTCATGCCGAACGGGTTCGGGTAGTTCTGATACAACCTGCAGGCTGTCGCGGGTTCATCCTGCACACCGCTTGCGGGACTGAACTCATACGCTCCCATGTCCGGCGCTGAGCCGTAGTACTCATCCGGGCTCAAGTCGACCAGCGTGTCACCACCGGCGATGAGGAACGCGGTACCTTCATCAATGCAGAGCGAACCCTCCACAAGATGAAAATCGAGATTGCCGGCATCGACAAACTCCGGATCGACGTTGATGTTGTGGCTGCCGATGGCTCCCGACGGCACTGCCATGTCGCAGTAGTGGATCTCCGCGTCGGACCCCCAGTCAAGATACAGATCGTCGCTGTACATCCCGGGATTGTCGAAGACGATCGTGTTCACGAAGTAGCCGGTGGCGTAGGCGAGGCTCACGGCGCCTCCATCACCGCCCACGGCGGCATTGCCTGACAGTGTGCAGTTGATGAAGTAGAGAGTATTCCCGACGCCAAGGGTGTGCACGGCCCCGCCGCTCGAGTACATCGTGTAGTTGTCGGCGAAGAGGCAGTTAGTCATCCTGGTATCGACCACCGAATAGCAGGAGATGTCTCCTCCGCCGTAGTTGCAGTCATTCTCGATGAACTCACAACCTGTGATCTCGGTGTTCATGTCTCCCGTGAACTTGATCGCCCCGCCTTCGCCGTAGGCGTGGTTCCTGATGAAGCTGCAATCGATGAAACGGGTCAGAGGTCCTGACGGGCTGCCCGTGTTGATCCCGTACACCGCGCCACCCATCCCGTTGAAACTCCCGGTTGCATCGTTGTCCGCGAAGACGCAGTTCGAAACGACTGCGTCGGATGAGAGCAGAGCCAGTCCACCACCGTGAATGTCGGGATAGTCGCCGGAGGGCTTCCCGTATTCGATTCGGCAGTAGGCCAGGTTGCTTATTACCCCGGAGTCGATCCGTATTCCGCCCCAGCCGGTCGACGGGCTGTCGGTTGTGAAGAAGATGGTGTCACCGTCCCCTCCAACCGCCTGGAGATTCCCGTTCACCGTGAACTTGTGGTGTCCCTGGAAATTCACCTCCACCCCGGGTTCGATCGTGAGGGTCTGACCGGACGGAACGGCAATCTCGCCCGTGACGAGATACGGCGAACCGGCGGCCGTCCAGAGACCCGACTGGTTGCCGCTGACGGTGGTCTGAGATAATGCCAGCTGGGGAGTGATCAGCAGCAAGAGGATGGCGATGTTTCTCACTTGGTATCTCCATTCCGGCGTGGGAGGTGTGCGAGCATCTAGATATCGATCATTATATCACAGTAATGACCCGGTAATCAATAAGGCCACCCGGGTGAACCGACATGTAGTCGTGGACACTGCCACACAGGGAGACCGACACGACCGCCAGGTTTGCCAAGGGCTCTGCTGAGAAACGTACTTCGCGTTGTGGACAATCTTCCTGCGGTCAGTATACTGGGAGGAATTCTCACAGTCACCTCTCCGGACGGGCTCGCTTCGGGGATCGCGTGGCTGGAACCAGAGTGATATGTAGTCAATTGGATGCCACCTAGCCCGCTGCGCGGCTGCGGCAGCCGGAACCCAATGGGAGAGG
>DAOVNE010000247.1 GCA_030630395.1 Candidatus Eiseniibacteriota bacterium | reverse complement strand
CCACGCGCGCGTCCTTGCGAAGTCGGGAAGCTGATTCCCCGACGGCTCAAAGAGCGCGGAGATGGCGTGGAGCCAGCTCCAGTACAGATCGCGGGTCCAATCCCCGTAGGTGGCCTCCTCAAGCTCAAGCTCGAGCTCGCGGTATCCCAATCGATAGATCTCGCGGTCAAACGCGTCCTGCTCGTCGAGCACTGATCTCGCGGCCCTGGAACCGAGGAGCGCCATCAGGCTTAGAGCGACCGAGGGCGCGCCGTCCGCTGCGCTCCCCAATCTTCGGAAGCCCTGTCTGTCGTGGAAGTCCCTCGGGCACAGGAAGCGAAGGCCTCTCAGCTCATGCGTTTCGAAATGGGGTGGGGCGATCTCCCCCACTCGCTCCGCAAAACGCATGACAAGCTCCTGGTCGGAGAGAAGCTCGATGCCGAACTCCTCACCGAAGACATCATCGGCGATCTCCATGTAGTCGAGGACGGTCGGATCGCCGGCCCCGCCACGGAAGAAGAGCAACGGGTCATAGACGAGACTCCAGAGCTCCAACCAGTCACCGGCCTCTTCCTCCAGAGCGCGCACGATGAGCAATGCCTGAATGGTGAGACGGTAGTCCTCGACTCGACCCTCGGGCAGAGCGAACGCCATTCTGCTGTACCAGGTGACCGCTCTGTGGAATCTCTCGAGACGCTCGCTCGAGGCGTAGTGTCCTTGAGAGATGTAGTGCGAGTAGTCCTCGCCGGGACCGGCCACGCCGTCTAGTGGCGTGGCGCCCATGATGGGTGAGAACCCCACCACTGTTCCTTCTTCGATGAGCGCGAGTTCCCTCTCCACAAGTCCAAGTGCCGTCTCGGACGGGAAGAACTCCGGGTCAAGCAGGCTCAAGCCGACCGAGAAGAAGGCCGTGTTGAGTCGCGCCGCCTCTCTGACAGTTGAGTCGGTTGCGCGTAGATACTGGTCCCCGCTTAGCCGCACCATTTCCCGAGACAGCTCCTCGAGCCGTTCGTAGAGCTCGTCTTCCTCCAGTGCAAGAAGGACCTCGTCGAGGAACAGACGCGTCGTCCGCAACACGACGTCCGCGGTGATGAACGGATCGACGCCCTGCTCATGGAGTAACGAGTAGCTCTCTCTAGGATCCGATGCATCGCCGGAAACAGCGACGAACCCTCGTCCGGAGAGGACCCTGAGGCTCGAATCAGACAGACCGGGAGTATCGGCGGACTCTGCGTGCCCGATTGCTGCGCTGCCCACGATGACAACGAACAGGCATAGAATCGCGATTGCAGACGCAGCCATGCGCGACAGACGCACGTATCTGCTCCTTTCACCCGCCCGCTCTGAGCGGAATATGCGAACCACGGACTGCCTAGTGCGACAGCACGCCTTCCGACGTCGTCACCCAGCACACGCGCGCGCCGCCCGAACCATACTTCTCGATCCGGTGAGGCACGCTGCCCCTGAACTGAATGCAATCACCCGCCTCCAGTTCGTACCCGTCACCGCCGATTGTCACCTTGATCTTCCCTGACTCGACGATGAGGATCTCCTCGCCCTCGTGCGGGCGAGTCTGCAGGGGGCCGGACTCGAAGTCCTGCAGCTCCACCACACGCAGCCGCCCGGCCGGTATCCCGGTGGTCAGGAAATCGACCTCGGCCACGGTCTTGTCGCCGTCCGTGATGACGTGATGGGGCCGCTCGTGCTTGCGCACTACCGAAACGCTCGGCAGCATTTCCTCTTCGACGAAGAACGTCGCCGGCTTACCCAGGGCGTGCGCAATACGCAGCAGCGCTCCTACCGTCGGTGATGTCCTTCCCCGCTCAATCTCTGATATGTGCGTGGGAGACATGCTGGAACCGTCTGCGACCTGCTTCAGGGTCATACCCTTGGCCAGCCTCTCGAGCTTCACCCGCCTCCCCAGTTCTGCCTTGTCAAGCATGGTTCACCCCTCCCTGTCTCGTATCCTGCTCTGGCCTCACCTGCTCTTTGGGTAGAAGAGACAACGTAGGCCCCGGTGAGGACCTGCACAACCAAGTGTTCCTCGCGGATCTCTCACCTCGCTCACACCTCTCCGCATCCGCGGCGGCGCCGAACGAATTCGCATACGCATCCTCCTCCTTCTTGGGGGAAGACAGCAACGGCTTATCTGCCGACTGTCATCTCGAGCACCGGATCGTCAGATGTGCGTCTTCTGTTGGACGCGAACGGCACGGGTCTGTTCATCGTTACGAGCAGGCTCGTGCGTCGTCTCCGAGTGATGAATCCCCAAGGCTGCATCGTATTCCGACAGGATCTCCTGCGTCACCTTCGGCCACGCATAGCGCTTCACAGTCTTGCTCGCTCGTGCGACGAGTCCATTCCTGAGATCGGAATCCCGCGCCAACCTGATCACGGCGTTCGCGATCGACTCCGGCGATCCGGGCGTAACCAGAACGCCGGTCTGTCCATCGTCCACGACATCGCGGTAGCCCGCTATATCGGAAGCGACGATGGCCGCCCGCGCCGCCATCGCCTCCAGAAGCACGATCCCGAAGCTCTCTCCCCCGGTTGCGGGAGAGCAGAACACGTCTGCACTCGCGTAGTGACGGGCAAGCAGATCACTGGAGATAAACCCGGTGAACACGACGCGGCCACGACACAGGTCCGACACGTGTGATCCGTAGTAGTTCGCGAGCGGCCCACCGCCTATTACGACGAGCCTGGCATTCGGAACGGCATCCAGGATCGCCGGCATCGCCTTCAGAAGGAACTTCGCTCCCTTGCGCGGCTCCATCCTACCGACGAAGAGGATGTTGAACCCCCCGTCGTCGAGCTCGGACAGGGGCCTGGCAGACCCGAATCGCTCAATGTCAACTCCGTTGGGAACGATACTGTAAACGCCCGGGAAGTGGCGCGTCGCAGTCTCCATTGCCGCGCTCGATACGGCAATGCGCCTGTTGATCCGTCGCACGTAGTGATCAAGCAACGGCCTGAACACCCGGTACCCCAGCGAGCGTTCGTTGCTGGCATGGAACGTCCCGACAATGGGAACATCGGCCTGGCCCAGCGCTGTTAGACACAGAGTAGGCATGAGCGGTTCATGCAGGTGGAGGATATCGAATCGCTCCGCATCGAACACGCCCCTCAGTTGGCTGGCCATCCTCAGATCCACCGCGACGGGACAGATGGAGCCGTTGGCCGGCACAGAGATCGCCCGACCTATCCGGATGACGTCGTCCTCACAGGGGGAACCACCGTCTCCGAAGCTAGTCGTCACCACGCGGACATCGTGACCGAGACGGCAGAGCTCCCGGTAGGTGTTGTAGACGTGTTCGGTCACGCCTCCGGGGTATGGATGGAACGCTGGTGTGACGATGCCTATCTTCAAGGTCTCAACCTCTGGTCGTGCGCAGGACCCCAGGCACAGGGTGCTGCTCGGTGCCGCGTTGTCACGGCGCCCAGACCGGCTGCAACATGCACCACT
>DAOVNE010000252.1 GCA_030630395.1 Candidatus Eiseniibacteriota bacterium | reverse complement strand
GCCGCCGGTCGGACTGCCAAACGCCCAGAGCCCGCTCGTCGTCCAGCCCGGGTTGGTATCCAGCGGGAAGTCGTAGGCTAGTTCCGGAACACCAATCGTTAGCGTGACTCCCCTCGAGGTGTCGCCGACATGATCGGTCTCGTTCACGAACTCCAGGAGATCGGTGTAGACACCGTTCCCAAGAGAGTTGGCGGCAGAGTTGATCGTGACCGTCACATTCACCGTCGCGTGCGCGTTCAGATGGCCGCTGCCGTTTGTGAGGGTGATCCACGCCGCGCTCTTCGAGACGCTGTAGTCGATCCCCGTGTCATCCTGGTTCTCGATCGTGTAGATGAACTGGCTCGGAGTGAACGGGCCGCCGGAGCTGCCTTCCGATACGGCAGCGGACGACGGTGTCACACGCATCCCGGCTGCGAACGGCGAGTAGAGGTCTACCGTCGTTGCACCCGTTGACGCAGGATCCAGCCAGTCGCTCAGGCGCGAGCTGCTCGACCCACCGCCGGTCCACGATGTCGAGATCCGTCCGTACCAGTCGGATTCATCGTTGCCGCACGCCGCATAGCCACCGTGAAGCTGACCGACGATGCGATGATTCTGGTCGAAGAGCGGTGAGCCGGACGAACCCGGCTCGGTGGTGCCAACGTCCCAATCGACGACGCGCACGTGTGAGCCGTCGCCGGGCTGGCTCGTTCCGAGATAGCTCGTTGTCTGGCAGGCGTCATACTCGAAGCTGATGCACTTGACGTCGGCGTCAGGCTGATGGATGGCAGTCGAGCTTGTCGGGTTAGCCGTCGTCCTGTCCCAGCCGGCGAACGTGACGCCATGGCCCGGATCCGGATCGGAATCGAGCTCAACCAGGGTGAAGTCGGAGGTTGAGTACCCCGCCCTGAAGTAGGAGCCGGTCTGGTTGTCGCTGAACGATCCCCCACCAAGATCGCCGCAGTTCGGACTCTCGTAGTTCCAGTAGACGACGAGCGAGGCTGCGTTGCCCGTGTTGATGCCGCAGTGGTTCGCCGTCATGAAGTAGGGAGTCGCATCCTGTGCTGTGTTGTTCACCATGAAACCGGTGCAGAAGGTGGAACCGCCGGTCGAGATGACGCCGACCGAAGCGATGTCGTCGCGCCAGCCGTCACCATCGGGACAGACGACGTCTATGTTGCACCATCCCGGGCTTCTGTCGATGAGCTCGCCGAAGCCACGGTAACCTACGTTGACCGAGCCGAGCTCCAGTTCCAGATCGCCTGCTGCCTTCGTAGCGATGGTGAGCTCGATGACGATGTCGTCGGAGAGCACGACCGGTGTCCAGAGCTCGCCGTGATCCTCGTTGTCCAGGTCAGTGTACGGACCGGCGATGTGCGAGCCGTCCGCGGCGTAGATGAGAAGGCTTCCGGTCGCAGGCATGTGATACCGACCGAAACCGAGGTTGATCGACGAGGCTCCGTCAGACGTGATTCTGAGACGCCAGAGCCTGGTCGCGAAATCCACGTCCTCCCAGGTACCATCGGTCGCCGGGGAGATGGAGACCGCATTGGAGATCGCATAGCGCGGCGGGAGTCCCTGCTCCTCGCGAAGCTCATCCTCGATGGACAGCTCCGCACGATCTACTATCGGTGCTCGCAGAAGTTCCACCGACTCCAGAGGGAGCACGTCGGCAGTGTACGCCGTCGGCACAACGTCGGCCGCGCCTACCGGAACCGCCGATGTGGCGAGAGCGACCAGGACTATGAGGAGCGCGGCGTGCGAGAGCCATGCGCTGCTGCGGTCTCTTACGAACATCTACAACCTCCAGGATTGGGGGACACCGATGGATCACGAGCGGGCAGCAAGCCAAAGGCTCAACTGCCCCTTCTTGACAAGTATAACATGCTTAGCACTGTAACGCCAGTGCCTCCTGCCCTACCAGTGCCTGCTACGCTATCACTGCCTGTTACCTTACCAGTGGCTACTGCGTTAGATGAGAAGGGCCCCCGCGCGATTCACACGAGGGCCCTCGTTCCTCACGATACAGACGCCTGGCCGACGATGCCGTCGGGACAGCGTCTATTTGAGCAATACCATCTTCACAGCGTCGTCGAAGCTCTCAGCCTGCATCCGGCAGAAGTAGACGCCGGATGCGACCGAGCGACCATCGCTGTCCCGGCCGTTCCAGACCGCTGTGTGGAAGCCCGCCTCAACCGGACCGTCGACAAGCGTTCTGACTCGCTGGCCCGCGATGTTGTAGATGGCGAGCACTACGTCACCCGGCCGCGGCGCGCCGTAGGTCACGGTCGTCACCGGATTGAACGGGTTCGGAGCAACACCACCGAGCACGTAGGATCTCGGCGCATCGAACTCATCGTCGACGCCCGTCCACGTCGAGCTGGTCGTCACCCTCACACACCACGTGTTGAGCGTCCCGGTGTCACCGACCGCGTTGTCGCTTACCCAGATCTCCCACTCGCCGAGCGCGTTCTCGCCCATGAAACCGTCGAGCGAGCCCGGACCACCGACTGGGAGCTCCGATGGATACCATCCGATGATGTCGTTGGCGCTGCCGCCGGAGGAGCTGTGCAGGCGCACGGTCGTGCCCTCGGGCGACGTGATCTCGACGATGAGGTCGCCGATGTAGGTGTGCGTCAGGTTCAGATACACCTCAACCTCAGTGACTGTTGAGTCGTCCGGGAACTGCAGCTGGTCGTAGACACCGGTCGGGTCCAGATCCGGGATCGGAAGCGCAGGACTCTCGCAGTATTCGTAGACCGTGACCGGGAACAACACGAAGTCGATGCCGCTCACATGCCCGCCCGCGGCAACGACGACATCGTTCACGACGGCCGTGCCCCAGTCTTCCTTCGTAGCCGTGACTGTGTAGATCCCATCGTAGAGGTCCTCGACAAGCCAGCTCCCATCCTCCGCCGTGACGGTCGAGAGCTCGCCCGGCGTCAACGTGACCGCAACGCCGCTGTGGTTCGTCTCACCTGCCAGCAAGACCGTGCCTGACATGCTGCCGTCCGTCTGGCTCTCGGGAGTGACGAGATAGGTCACGGTGTTCTCGAGAAGGTCCTTACGCCCTGCGGCGTCGGCAGCGCCATAGTTGAACGCGTAGAAGACGATCTGACCGCTCGATGGATCAGGCGTGTCGTCGTAGACCTGCACACTCGAGAGCGTGGGGTAGCCCGACCAGCTGCAGACGATGTCGGCGTCCGGCGTGGGGGTCTGAGAGTCATGATCGCCGTAGCCTGAGTAGGCGACGGTGATCGTACCGATCGTATTCGGGAACGTTGTGATCGGATGCGCCGCATCGTAGACGGTGACATTGCCGCTTGAGTCGTGGCCCCACGAAACCACGTGAAGAACGTTGGCCGCGAACGCCGGATAACCCGGATAGCTGGCAGCATCGTAGGCGATCTCGCCACCT
>DAOVNE010000269.1 GCA_030630395.1 Candidatus Eiseniibacteriota bacterium | reverse complement strand
TGCGTCCCGCGTCCTCCCCCATCTCCTCAAGCACAGCGATCCCGGTCATTCGCTGGTCACCGTGCATGAGCGCGTCCTTCACCCCCGCGACCGCATTGCTCGACTCGCGCACGATGAAGAGGTCCTGAACGACATTCTTCTTATCCTTCAGGGCCTCGAGCTTCACCCAGACCGGCCTCAGAACAACGAAATACGAGATGTTCGCAGCCGCTATATAGACGAGAACCACCACCGCGGCGATCTTCCAGATCGACCACGGGGCTCGGATGGCCGAGTGGCCACGCCTGAAGAGAGCGAGAGCCGCCCCCGGTGGAGGCGCCGCTTCTTCGAGATCCTCCGAAGCGCTTCCCTCCGACGGCAGCTCCTCCTGAGCACTGGGGCTCTCAAGGATATCCTGTTCGGGCTCCTCACCGGCCCTCTTGCGACTGAACGGCTTCTTCAACATCTACCCCCACCGACTGTGACCTTCAAGCTCCCCTTGGCTCACTGATCATCAGATCGTGCGATTCCGTCATAGCTTCTTGAACATACACGTGATCTCGAATCCGATCACCGATCTGCCATCTATCTTCGACGTGCCGGTCTCAGCGAACTTGACCGATGCTATGTGGCCTCTGAGTTCCGTATCTTCCTTGAGTCTGGTCGCGAAGCTCTGAATGGCCTCTTCGCTGCTCGTATCCCCCGACGAGAGAGCATGTCCTTCGATGACTATGCCTCTGAAACCGCTCTTCCGCCCCTGGTCGCGCGGTGTCTTGAGTCCCACGTGAGTCAGCCAGACGTCGTCCCCAACTACTCCAGCCACGGCCTCCCAGATCTGTGTGATCTCAGTGCGTGAATCGATGGCTCCGCTGATCTCCTCGAGGTCGGGCTTGATTTCCCGCATGATCGAGGCGAGTTCATCCAGCGTCGCCGTCCCCGGATAGATCGTGCTCAAGTCCTCCTCCAGCCTATCGATCTCGTGTGCGTAGACATCGATCATCCTGAAATTGGCCGTCGAAAAGAAGACAACGGCTAGAACGGTCAGGATGCACAACAGCGCGGAGAAGGACACGAGGGAGAAGATGACCCTCTTCCTCTGGTTGGGCACGACGTCCTTGCGTATGAGATTGATGTCATACATAGCGCTAGCTGATGCCCTCCCCCATGGCCAATGCAGCAGCCAGAGACACGAACGGCGCCAAGTGCTCCACCGTGGTCTTGTCGAAACGGTCATCATCAATCTCGATCGACTCGAGAGGACTCCATTCCAGAACCTGGGTGCCTGTGGCTCCCTCAATGGTGTCCAGGATGCCCGGAAAACCCGACCCTCCACCACACAGATAGACGCGATCGACCTCGCTCCCGCCGTCCCTGCTCTTGTAGTACGCTATCGATCTGGAGACTTCCTCAACCAGACGCTCTGTAACCGCATCGGCGGCATGCAGCACTGTGGGATTCGTGGTTGCCTCTGTCATCTTGACCTTCTCGGCTTCCTTCGGGTTCAGACCGAGCTCGTGTCCAATGACATGTGTGTAGGTGTCACCGGCGACATCCACGTCCCGTGTGAAGGGAACCATGCCGCTTCGTGCTATCCCTATGCCCGTTGTCCTCGCACCTATGTCGACGATAGCGAGCGTAGCGGACTGTTCTTCGTGCGCAGCCAGAAGCGCCTCCAAGAGCACGAGCGCATCGACGCCGATGCTCCTGGGGTCGAAGCCGCAGCTCTTCATGAGCTGCATCTTCGAATCAACCTCCGGCTTCATCGCCGCAACGAAGAGCACGTCCTGGGTATGACTCTCGGAAGTGGTCTTCATCACCGTGTAGTCTACGTAGCAGTCGTCTATGTCGAAGGCAATCACCTGGCTGCCCTCGTACCGGATGGCTCCCCGCATCTCCTTCTCCGCCATCTTCGGGAACTTGAAGCCCCTCACCGCAACGTGCTGCCCACTCACAGACCCGACGGCCCTGCGTCCACCTTCCCCGCACGCATCCCTGACCGAGCAAACGGCTGCCGAGATCGCCGCTTCGTTTCCTGGTGTTTCGACAACGGCGAGTGCGAGGTTCTCCAGATAGAAGGCGCCCGGATTACCTGACAACTCGACCAGTTTGACGGATGTAGATCCTATATCCAGACCTACAAGCGTCCTTGCGTCACTAGCGAACACTGTGAGAACTCCCCCTGATATTGCACCCTGTAGCAGATCACCGCTAGTTGTGGACCAGGTCCCCGTCTTGGTTGATGGTCTTGAGCACACTTGACACGCCAGCCGCACTCATCGCAGTGCTCAGCGAACCGTCACACTGGATGGTGAATGTGTTCGCCCCGGCATCGCCATCGAACGTGTAGCACTCCTCGCTGAAGTGCCTTCCCTCGAGGTCGCTCGAGCTCACAGTCAACACGCCGCCCACCGTAACCAGGACGCCGTCCTGAAAATTCGCGTCCGCGTAGGAACCGTGCTCTGCGTAGTAGGTGCGCATGGCATTCTTCACCAGGCCGAGCGCCGCCGTGGCCTCGGTGCCCATTGAACGTTCAGGCAGGACCTGATACATGGGAACCGCCACCGCGGCAAGCACACCCACTATCATCACGACGATCATGAGCTCAACAAGCGTAAAGCCTCGCTCATTTCTGTCCTGCATGCCAGTAACCTCCATCCATCGGACACCCGCTCCAACCGAGAGCAGCCCAAAGAGGCGCGTTCACCAGCTTCGGTACTCTGCGGGGCGTCCCGGTACGCACTCGATAGCAGAAACCTCGATCCCCCTCCTCCTTGGATAGCCCCGGGGCGACACCGCGACAGGTGTCGCCCCCGGATCACACATCTCTGGTTACGAGTTGGTGATATTACCGTCCTGATTGATCGACCGCACGATGCTCGAGACTTCACTAGCCATCGTGGCCGCGCTGTTGACGCCATCGCACTCGATGTCAAACGTGGTCGCATCCGGCTCAGCGTCGAACGTGTAGCACGCCGAACTGAAGTAACGTCCCATCAGGTCGTTGTCTGTGACATCCAGCACGCCCGGGTTCGTGATCTGGAGACCAACCACAAGGCCGGGGATATCGTACGTACCGTGCTCTGCAAAGTACACGCGCATGGCGCCACGAATCGTACCCAGGGCCGCTACGGCCTCTGAGGCCTTGGCACGCTCAGTAGCTCCCTGGTACATCGGGATAGCTACAGCGGCCAGGATCCCTACGATAATGACCACAATCATCAGCTCGACGAGGGT
>DAOVNE010000028.1 GCA_030630395.1 Candidatus Eiseniibacteriota bacterium | reverse complement strand
GCGTCGCCCGCCAGGGGTGGAACTGCGAGAGAAAAACCCGTGCTTCCTCTTGCCCCTACGCTTCTTCGGCTGGTAGGTTCTCTTCATGATACCCTCTTGAGCTTTCCTGTTGGTCTTGTGCCCGACTGCGTCTAAACGAGCAATATTACGTCTCAGACGATCCCCTGTCAAGCCGATTCTCGCGCATGACAGGTCGCGCGCGCCTACATGTTGCCCCTCCGGCCGTCAAGGTCGCCCGATCCTGTCACGCCGTGTGCTTACACGCGCCTCCACCGTGCCCAAAGCGGCCGCCCTGCCCCCGTCTCTCATGTGGCTCGCCCTATGTCACGCCATCGCTGCGCGTTATGTCCGCCCCACCTGGCGCTCCATGCCTCTTGGTTCTCCAGGCACCTCCCCATACACCTCCCCACACCCCCTTGCGCAGCGCCCGTCACTTCCCACCGGCCCGCGCCCCCCATCCGGCACAACGACTACCTTCACATCTTCAACACGCAGCCCACTACCACTTTACGTCCGCCTGTGGAAAAATCCTCGCTTCCACCAAGAAAGTGCTTGCACCGGTTTTCGCTCCGTGCTAGCATCCGCCTCGCCACACTCCCCGTTGATAAGTGTCTATCTGGGCGTGGCTCACCATGCGACACTCGCTCATCCCTGCGGCCTCAGGAGTCTCTGTTGCACGGCTACACGGCCCAGGCCAGACTCGCAACGCGCTAACCACTTAACAGAACAGCTGTTACTGTGTTATCCACAGTTGGGGGTTGTACTGTCAATAAAGATGCACCTCCTTTTCTCCGAATCCCGACAGTACACTCGTGCATACGCCGTCAAGCTTCCCCATACACGCTCTGTGGATAAGTTGTAAACAGCCCGTGGATAATATGAGAACAACTCTATCAGCGTCCGATCTGTGGGCACACTGCCTCGAGACGATCCGCGGTGAGACCGAGAATCAGAGTTTCCGCACCTGGTTCGAGCCCACGCGTGGCATGGAACTCACCGGCGACACGATCAGGGTCGAAGTTCCAAACCGCTTCTTCGCCGACTGGCTCGAAGAGCACTACATGACGCTGATCCTGAGAGCGGTGGAACACCAGGCGGGCACGCCACTTAAGGCCGAGTTCCACGTCGCTCACAGGCGGCCGGACGAGTACGAGCCGGTCTCCACACGGAGGGTGGCGCCCACACCATTGACGGCAGCCGCACCCAAGCGATGTCAGCTCAACCCGCGTTACACCTTCTCAACGTTCGTTGTGGGCGGCGGCAACCGCTTCGCACAGGCAGCATCCATGGCAGTAGCGGAGGCCCCAGGACAAACATATAACCCGCTGTTTATATATGGCGGTGTTGGACTTGGCAAGACTCACCTGATGCACGCGATCGGACACTACGTCCAGGAGCACCGGCCGGAGATGTCGATCGAGTATGTCTCGTCGGAGACATTCATGAACGAACTCATCGTGTCGATCCAGAGGAACACGACGCTTGAGTTCCGCGACAAGTACCGCAGCAAAGACCTTCTCCTGATCGACGACATTCAGTTCCTCGCCGGCAAGGAGAGCACGCAGGAGGAGTTCTTCCACACGTTCAACGCGCTCTACCTCGCTCACAAGCAGATCGTCCTGACGAGCGACCGGCCACCGAAGCAGATCCCCACGCTCGAGGAGCGACTGGTCTCGCGCTTTGAGTCCGGGCTTGTGACAGACATCCAGTCACCTGACCTCGAGACACGTATCGCCATTCTGAACAAGAAGGCCGAACTCGACGGCATCTCGATTCCGAGCGAGGTCATCACGCTCATAGCGAACAGCGTCACGACGAACATCCGCGAGCTGGAAGGCTCGCTCGTACGACTCCTCGCTTTCTCAAGTCTGACCGGAAGCGAGATAACGGTTGAGCTCGCCAAGGAGGTGCTGTCGGAATTCCTCGGCAAGCCACGCGGGCCCGTTTCGGTCGCGCGAATCCAGCAGGCGGTCGCCGAGACCTATGGTGTTCCTGTTGAGAAGATGAAGGCTCGCGGCAGGGCAAGCCAGATTGCCCTGGCCCGTCAGGTCGCGATGTTCCTCGCGCGTGAACTCACACACATGTCGCTCGCACAGGTCGGCGAGCAGTTTGGTGGCCGCGACCACACGACCGTGCTCCACGCACATCGCAAGATCACCGCAGAGGTCGAGAACAGCGGACAGGTCCAACGAGACGTTGAGAATCTCAAGCGTATGCTCAAGGCGTAACCCCAACCAACCCCGAGAACATCTGATGCAGAGAATTCAGCCGGCCCCGCATTCTTCGAGGCCGCGACCGCATGTGCCTCGAAAGGTGAGATCTGTCTCCACAAAAGCGTCGGTCAAGGTGTGGATAAGGCGTGGTGGAGTGTGGACGGACATCCACAGAGAGAGACCCGTGGTAACACCTGTTGAAAGATCGAGCCGTTATCCAGAGGGGCATCCACGACATGGGGAAGGCCCGTCTCGATGCGAGACAGCTCCGCCGTGGGCATCTTCTAGTGTCACCAGCGTGGAATCGACGAGCTGTCAACATATCCACAGCCCCTACTACTAATGCTGTTCTTCTATATAATGAAGGAGTAGAGAAGTACCTGTGTGGAGAACTCGCAAGATCACCCCAGAACTCAGGAGACACCTCAATGCATGCATGTATTCTGTCGACGCTTTGCATAGCGTTTGCTCTATGCCTGGCGCCCCCGCCTGCAGGGGGGAATGAGATCATCACCTCTGCCTTGTCTCCCGATGGAAGAACTGCGATACGGCTCGTGGTACGGAGCGGTCGTGCGTACTACTCCGTAACGCGGGACGACCGGATACTGCTCGACGATTCGTTGCTCGGTCTGCTCTTCCAGGAACGTGAGCCTTTGAACAGAGGGTTCACGGTTCTCCGCGTGACGGAGCGACAGATAGACGAGACCTGGGAACCGGTTTGGGGAACGGACGCGTCTGTTCAGAACCGCTGCCACGAGGTGACGTTGACGCTTGTGAAGGGGAGCGGCCTCACAATGGACGTGATCCTCCGCGCGTACGACGACGGTGTTGCGTTCAGGTATTCCATCCCCGATCAGGACGGCTTCAGGTCGTTTGAGTTGATCTCCGAGGAGACGGAGTTTTGCCTCACCGGCGACCATACCACCTGGTGGATTCCGGCTGACTTCGACAGCTACGAGCATCTCTACAGAGAGACGCGCCTCGCTGAGGTTGAGGCCGTAGCAACCCCGGTTACGATGCGCACAGAGGAGGACATCTACCTGAGCATCCACGAGGCGAACCTCACCGACTACGCCGGGATGACGCTTCGGAAGACACCTGTGGGATCCACTCTCGTGTGCGACCTCGTCCCATGGCCGGATGGCATCAAGGTCAGAGGAGATGCGCCGCTCGTTACACCCTGGAGGACCATCCAGATAGCGGACACACCGGGCGGCCTCGTCGAGTCACACATCATGGAGAATCTGAATGATCCGTGCGCCATCAAGGACTGCTCGTGGATTCAGCCGATGAAGTACGTCGGAATCTGGTGGGGCATGCATATAGGCAAGGACACGTGGCATCAAGGGGAGAGGCACGGTGCGACGTCTGTGAACACGAGAGCCATGATAGATTTCGCGGCCGAGCACGGCATAGGTGGTGTCCTCGTGGAGGGGTGGAACACCGGGTGGGAGAGGTGGGGAAGCGCGGACGCGTTTGACTACACGACACCGTACCCGGACTTCGATCTCGAGAGCCTGGCCGCGTACGCCACGGAGAAGGGGGTGTCGCTCATCGGACACCACGAGACCGGAGGGGACATTCCAACATACGAGGAGCGCGTCGACGAGGCGTTCGCCCTCTACGAACGACTGGGGATACGCGCGGTGAAGACAGGCTACGCCGGCGGCATATTCCCCCGCGGGCATTATCATCATGGGCAGTGGATGGTGCGTCACTACAGGAGCATCGTCGAGAAGGCCGCAGAGCACCGTATAATGCTCGACGTTCACGAGCCGATCAAGCCGACTGGGCTTAGCCGCACATGGCCGAACATGATGACGCGTGAGGGCGTGAGGGGGATGGAGTACAATGCGTGGAGTGACGGCAATCCACCGGAGCACACCACCATTCTTCCGTTCACCCGGATGCTCGCAGGCCCCCTGGACTACACACCGGGGGTATTCGACATCACGTTTGACCAGTACAAGCCAAACAACAGGGTTCACACGACACTGGCGAAGCAGCTCGCGCTCTATGTCGTGCTGGAGAGCCCACTCCAGATGGCAGCAGACCTCATCGAGAACTACGAGGACCATCCCGCGTTTGCGTTCATCCGTAGAGTGCCCTGTGACTGGGACGAGAGCCGCGTGCTCGACGCCGCGATCGGCGACCACGTGACCATTATCAGAAGACGCGGTCGGGAGTGGTTCCTCGGAAGCATCACCGATGAGGATCCGCGGACATTCGAATTCGCTCTGGATTTTCTGGAGGATGGAGTGACATATGTTGCGACCGTTTACTCCGACGGGAGCGACGCCCACTGGTCGACCAACCCACAGAGCCACGAGATCCAAACGGTGGAGGTTGATGCAGTCACGACGCTCAAGGTCCATCTCGCAGCCGGTGGAGGACAGGTCGTTTGCTTCGTTCCGGTATCGCCGTAGCGTCCGCGTTGCCCGCGATGAGGACGCGAGTTAGAGACGCCCATGAGCAGTCGATTTGCCTTGCGAGCAGTCACTTGCGTCTCTATAATGACGTCGAAGGCGGAGCCGTCTTTGCGTCGGTCTGATACGTCTTCTGAACACACAAACCACGACTCTTCCTCAACTGTTTGCCTTTCTCTCTTTCGGAGGTAGCTCATGAGGTTCTCCATCGCCCGGCAGAGTTTGGAGAAGGCGATCCAGAGAGTGTTGGCCGTCGTCTCCCCGAAGACGACCCTTCCAATCCTCGCGAACTTCCTTCTCGAGGCCGACCAGAAGACAGGTGTCGTTTCGATCACGGCGACCGATCTCGACATGACGGTAACCACGAAGATCGAGGCGGACGTGGAAGCAGGGGGAGGGATAACACTGCCGGCGAAGCGCTTCTCGGAGATAGTGAGAGCGCTTGGCGATGCCGATGTGACCGTCAGCGTCGACGGTGAGGAAATATCCATCAAGTCGGGCAAGGGCAAGTTCAGAATCGTCGGCATCCCCTCGGAGGAGTTCCCAAAGCTCCCCGAAAGCGACCTCTCGGCAGCTTTCGATGTGGATGCGGAGCTTCTTGTTCGCATGGTCGACAAGGTGAGCTTCTGTATCTCTAGGGACGAGACGCGACCGTCGCTGAACGGCGCGTTCTGGGAGTTCACGGCGAAGGCGATGGGCATGACGGCGACCGACGGCCACCGGCTCGCCACGTTCAACGTGGCCGGTGACTTTTCGAAGCTCGAAGGGAAGGACATCATCGTCCCCCCGAAGGCGCTCGCTCACGCGACCAGAATCATCAGCGCAGAGAGCGATGAGACAGTGAAGGTCGCGGTACAGGAGAACCATGTCGTCTTCTTCGTAGGAGACACGATCATCAACTCGCGTCTTCTGGAAGGACCGTTTCCCAACTACCACCAGGTGATTCCGAAGGACAACGAGAAGAGTCTCCTGGTTGGCCGGGCGGAACTTGCGAACGCGGTCAAGCGGGTGGCGGTTCTGTCTGACGCTCTCACTCACCAGGTGAAGCTCGTTCTCACGAAGAAGAAGATCGAGCTGGCTGTCTCAACTCCCGACGTGGGAGAGGCCAAAGAGGAGATCGCCGCGAAGTTCGACTCCGAGAAGATGGAGGTCGGCTACAACGCGAACTACCTTCTCGATGTGCTCAAGCACCTGGACGGAGACAATGCACGCTTCGTTCTTGGAAGCCCTGTCGGAGCAGCGATCGTGAGCACGGCGGAGCCCATCGAGGGAGAGGAACATCTGTGTCTCCTCATGCCGCTCAGGCTGTCGACGTAGCGGCGGGCGTGGACACGCCGGCCGCCGGCAAGCGGATGTGGCTCCGGACGCTGAGGCTCGAGAACTTCCGGAACTATGGCCGGCTCGAGGTTGAACTCGACCAAGGGCTCAACTTTTTCCATGGCACAAACGGCTCAGGCAAGACGAGCATCCTCGAGGCCGTGTCATACCTCGCGGTCGCGCGGTCGCTTCGAGGAAGCAGCGACACCGAGGTTGTCAAATGGGGAGAGCGCGGATTCGGAGTGGGTGGTGAGGCGAGGTGTGGCGAGACAACAATCGGAATCGTGCTCAGGTTCACGCGGTCGGAGGGAAAAGAGGTCAGGGTAGCCGGTGAGTCCCTGGCAAGGTTGTCCGACCTGGTTGGCGTGCTACGTGTCGCCTGGTTCAGTCCGGAGGACACGTGGATCACAAAGGGCGGACCGGCGGAGCGAAGACGACTTCTCGACATGACGCTCTGTCAGCTTGACTCCGGATACCTGACAGCCCTGGCGAACTACAAGCGGACGTTAAGGCAGAGGAACGAGGCGCTTCTTTCCTGGTCTCCCGATGAGGAATCCGACCGGATCGTCGACGTCTGGACGGACAGGCTGGTGAAGTACGGAAGCAGAGTGGTAGCAGCACGACTCGCTTTCCTTCCGCTCTTTGCAGGCTGCGTTTCACACGCACACTCCCACATCTCGGCGGTCGACACGTTGGAGCTCGGCTATCGCGGCACAGTTCTCGCAGCTGGGGGCGAAGAAGCGGCAGCGCATACGGAAGGCGATGTTGAAGAGGCCTTTCGAGAGGCGCTGGAGCGGGTCTCTGAGGACGAGAGAAGACGCGGGTTCACTCTCTTGGGTCCACACCGGGACGATCTCGATGTCAGACTCAATGGGCGCGCGCTACGGTCCTTCGGTTCACAGGGCCAGCATCGTACGGCGGCGATCGCGCTCAAGCTGGGTGAAGCCAGAGCTCTTGATCAGAACGGACACGGAGTGATCGTCCTTCTCGATGATATCTTGTCGGAGCTTGACGAGACGAGAGCCGGGGCGCTTGTTGAGTTGACGGAGGAGTTTGGACAGGCTCTCATGACATCCACGAGGCGCCTGCCGGAAGGTGTTCTTGGGCGAAGTGCCTGCTTCAATGTTGAGGCGGGGGAGGTTGTGAGAGAGTGAGGCGGGCAGAGCGGATCGGCGGGATTCTGCTCAAGGTCATTAGTGACCTCGGCCTGGCGAAGAAGATGTCCGAGCAGAGGGCCGTGACTGAGTGGCCCGACATCGTTGGTCCGAGGGTCGCCGAACACTCGCGTGCACTGAGAGTCACCGGCGGACGCCTGTTTGTAGAAGTAGACAGCTCGGTCTGGTCTCAGGAGCTCTCGCTCATGAAGCGGCGAATCCTGCGCGAGGTCAACAAGCGGGTAGGCAGGGAGGCCATCGAACACGTGCATTTTGTACTTGGAGGTTCCACCCCACATGACGCCACCACCAGCCACCGCGGAAAAGATGAGGAAGATGGCGAAGGCTAAGAAGAAGCCGACTACGTCGAGCGCAACCAGGAAGAAGACGGCGAAGCCGAGTGCGGCCAAGAAGAAGCCGACCACGTCGAGCGCTGCCAAGAAGAAGACGGCGAAGCCGAGCGCGGCCAAGAAGAAGCCGGCGGCGAGCACGGCGAAGAAGAAGCCGGCCAAGCCGAGCGCGGCCAAGAAGAAGCCGGCGGCGCGATCCTCGGCAGGCGCCAAGGCCAAGAAGTCCACCGACAAACCGAAGAAGTCCACTGCGACCGCACCGAAGTCGATCGACGACCACGTTGTTGAGGAGTTTCCCCTCGACCCTATAGCGAACGGCAGCGGGGAGTACGACGCCAAACATATCCAGGTTCTGAAGGGCCTCGAGGCCGTCCGCAAGCGACCGGCCATGTACATTGGCGATACCGGGCGCCGCGGCCTTCATCACCTCGTCTATGAGGTTGTCGACAACTCCATCGACGAGGCGATGGCGGGTTTCTGCAACAAGATCAAGGTCTCAATAAACAAGGACGGGAGCGTCACGGTTGAGGACAACGGCCGCGGCATTCCCGTGGACAAGCATCCCACCCAGAACAAGTCGGCCCTTGAGGTCGTGATGACCGTTCTTCACGCGGGCGGCAAGTTCGACAAGTCATCCTACAAAGTATCCGGCGGTCTTCACGGTGTCGGCGTCTCAGTTGTGAACGCGCTCTCCGAGCGGTGCATTGTCGAAGTGTGTCGCGACGGAATAGTCTACAAGCAGAGCTACACGCGTGGAAAGCCGGATGCCAAGGTCAAGCCGATCGGGAAGAGGAAGCAGAGCGGCAACAAGACGACGTTCTATCCCGACAGCGAAGTATTCGAGGAGATGGATTTCGATTTCGAGATCGTCGCCAATCGCTGCCGCGAGCTGGCGTTCCTGAACGCCGGACTCCTGATCGTTGTGAGTGACGCGCGGGCGGACAAGAAAGAGGAGTTCCGGTTCAAGGATGGTTTGAAGGAGTTCGTCAAACACATCAACGAGAACCACTCGACGATCCATTCAAAGGTTGTCCACTTCGAAAGAACACGGGACGAGACGGTAGTGGAGGTGGCGTTCCAGTACAACGACACCTACGGGTCGAGCATCTACTCGTACGCGAACAACATCAACACGGTCGAGGGTGGAACGCACCTGACCGGGTTCAAACAGGCGTTGACCAGGACCATCAATTCGTACGGAGAGAAGAACAACCTTTTCGGGAAGAACGGTAAGGCCGTGCAGGGTGACGACTGTCTCGAGGGTCTTGCCGCCGTGATAAGCGTCAAGGTCAAGGAGCCACAGTTCGAGGGACAGACAAAGACTAAGCTCGGGAACAGTGAAATCAAGGGCCTCGTCGCCTCGATCGTGGGGGAGGGGCTCTCGGAGTTCTTCGAGGAGACTCCCTCGGTCGCCAAGAAGATAGTCAACAAGGCGGTGTCGGCTTTCCAGGCGCGGACGGCCGCGCGGAAGGCGCGCGACCTCGCTCGCAGGAAGACGGCCCTCGAAAGCGGTTCGCTTCCAGGCAAACTCGCCGACTGTTCGATCACCGACCCGGATCACTGCGAGATATACCTCGTCGAGGGCGACTCCGCGGGCGGCTCCGCAAAGATGGGACGCGACCGGCGTTTCCAGGCGATCCTCCCCTTGAGGGGAAAAATCCTGAATGTGTTCAAAGCGCGAGTCGACAAGGTCTTCAGCAACGATGCAATCGGGACGATCGTCATGGCTCTCGGAACGGGCGTCGGGGCGTCGAGCGAGGATGGAGCGACGGACGGATTCGACCTGGGAAAACTCCGCTACGGCAGGACCATAATAATGACCGATGCCGATGTCGATGGCTCGCACATCCGGACGCTGCTTCTGACCTTCTTCTACCGGTTCATGCCGGAGCTCATCGAGAACGGTCACGTCTACATCGCGCAGCCTCCGCTCTACAGGGTCAAGAAGGGCAAGGAGGAGCACTACATCTACAACGAGAAGGATCTCGCGAAGGTTCTGAAACGCGTTGGACGCGACGGTGCTCACATCCAACGCTTCAAGGGACTCGGAGAGATGAACCCCGACCAGCTTTGGGAGACGACGATGGATCCGGAGCGGCGCGTGATGTATCGCGTCGGAATCGAAAACGCGGCCGAGGCGGATCGGGTCTTCGATATTCTGATGGGGGAGGCCGTAGAGCCAAGACGGAAGTTCATAGAGACGCACGCGAAACTGGTGCAGAACCTGGACGTATAGATTTCACGAGGGACGGATGGCACAGCAGACCGAACGCATACTGCCCGTCATTATAGAAGACGAGATGAAGAAGTCGTACATCGCCTACGCGATGAGTGTGATTGTGTCGCGCGCCCTGCCCGATGTCAGAGACGGGCTCAAGCCGGTTCAGAGGC
>DAOVNE010000047.1 GCA_030630395.1 Candidatus Eiseniibacteriota bacterium | reverse complement strand
GCAGTCTCTTCCGTACTTCAACTACACGATGAACGTTCGTGCCTACCATCACATCCCTGCGACACTCGGGATCACGGTCGATGGGCCGACCGAGGTGTTCGACTTCCAGCTTGAGGAGACGCTGGCGAACATTCTGCTCATCGATGATGAGAATGGGAAGCGCGAGTTTGTGAAGTACGACAAGTCAGGTGCCGTCATCGATATCGAAGCAGGCGGCGACAGAGTCAAGGCGGCGTCGGAGATCGAGGCGGACCTGATCGATCTCGGGTACGACGTGACAGTTGAGACTTCGGCCGCGAGCGATCCTCTGACCTGGATGAACTACGACTTCATCATCTCATCGAGCGGAGACGATACGGCTCCGGTCGATGACGCTGGCTACCGTGCGGACCTTGAGAGCTACGTCGCAGGCGGCGGCAAGCTCCTGGTCGAGGGCGGCGAGGTGGTGTACGACGCGGCGAGCTACCCGGGGTACCCGACGTTCGCAGCGGACGTGCTTCACTCGTCCAGCTGGCAGCACGACTCGAGTGGGAGTATCACGGTCTACGATCCATCGCATCCGATCACGACGTTCCCGAACACGATCGGCTCGATCAGCGTGAGCTACTCAGGCTATGGGGATCACGACTCTCATATCCCGACTGCAGACGCGGACATTGTGATGAGCTGGTCGAACTATGGGACGCTGTCGAGCGTGCAGGTCTACGACGACACGCCGGATCCGTCGAGCGGGCAGATAGTGCTCTACAGCTTCAACTACGCGGCAGCCGCCGCAGCCGGTCGGAAGGATCTCCTGGAGAACACGGTGGTCTACCTGATCACTCCCGAGAGCGTACCGACAGGCGGGTTGAGCGGTGTTGTGATGCTTGAAGGTGAGATAGACCACATAGGCATCCTTGTGACGGCGAGTCCCGGTGGGGCCAGCGCCTACACGAACAAGGCTGGAGAGTACAGCATCTCCGAGATGTACGCCGGCACGTACAAGGTGACGGCGACGAAGACTGACTGGTCGACGGGTGTTGTTGAGGGTGTCGTGGTGACGGAGGGCATGGTGACGTCAGGCGTCGACATGGTTCTGACGGCGACGACGACATACGAGTACTGTGAGAACCCGTCGCTGTCGATCCCTGACAGCAACACAGCGGGCGTCTACGATTACCTGACGTTCACGGACGACGTGGTTATCACGGAGATCGAGCTCTATGTGAACATCACACACACCTACATCGGCGACCTGATCGTTGCTGTGACATCACCTGATGGTACGACGGTGCGCCTGCACGATCGCAGCGGCGGTGGCGCAGACAACATCGTTGGTTGGTACCCGACGGACCTCACGGTAGACGGTCCCGGATCGCTTGATGATCTGATCGGTGAGAACGCACAGGGCGAGTGGACCATCTGGATCAGCGACAACGCCGGTGCAGATGTCGGTGTGCTGAACACCTGGTGCGTCCGCGTGGTTGGCGGCGTTGGGACCGGCGTGGACGATGAGTTCGACGCACCGGTTCGTTACGAGCTCGCAGGCGTGAGCCCGAACCCGTTCAACCCGATGACGACGGTGACGTACGCAATGCCGGCATCGGGTCACGTGGAGCTTGCGGTCTACAACATTGCTGGTCAGCTGGTGAAGACACTCGTGGACGGAGACGAGACAGCCGGGTGGCATGCTGTGACGTGGGACGGGCGCGACGACAACGGCGGTTCGGTTGCCTCCGGCGTCTACTTCGCGCGGATGCTGGCCGACGAGTTCACGGGCAGCACGAAGATGGTTCTCTTGAAGTAAGATCCGATCATAGGATCTGATACAAACGGGGAAGCGGGGTCCACCCGAATAGTGGGCCCCGCTTCCTGTTTCTGCCCCAGGCACGGGCCACGAAGAGCCCTGTGAAGGACCGCCCGCGCGGCCGTCGGCAGCCGGCCTTGGGCCCACACGGTGGAGGATTGCCGCCAAGACTGCTGATTTGGCGGCATTTGGAGCACCTGGGAGCCTCCATCTGCATCAAAAGGGCAGACGGTGCCGCAGAAATGGCAATGACAAATTGTGTTTCTGTGGTATAATATATGCACTCAGAAGTGTCCCTAAGATGGTAATCGGCTGTTGGTTACGGTCTGACAGCTTGTATTGCTGTGTGTTCGACGATCAAAAGAGACCCGCTTCCGGATGCGATTACATTTCTGGAAGGCGGGCCACTAACTTGTCACCTCGAAATCGGGGGGTGTGTCTTGCGGATAGCAGGATTGGTACTGGCCGCTCTGGCCTTGCTCGCACTCGGCGCGGCAGCTGAGACAGTGACGCTAAGTAGCGACACCGATGCCGTTGCTGTTGCTGTTGACGTGGTTGTGGCAGATGATACCCGGACCGTCATCGAGTACGAGTTCGGCAGTTTTGACAAGAGCCCCGTGGACATCGATGGCGATACGTACTACGAGATCACCATCGGCACGGAAGGGAAGATGTTGGAGAGAGGTCTTCCCGGGCTTCCGGTTGTGGCCAGGAGCATCATCATCCCCAATGATGCGGAGATGGATGTCCGCGTTCTGGGGACGAGCTATGTGGATTTCGAGGATGTGCCCGTCGCACCATCGAAGGGCATCATCACAAGGAACATAGATCCTGCCACGGTCTCCTACGATTTCGATTCGTTCTATCAGACCGATCAGTGGTTCCCAGAAGAGACAGCTCACGCACGCGAGCCGTACATCATGCGTGACGTGAGAGGTCTGACGATCGTCTTGAACCCCTTCCAGTACAATCCGGCCACGAAGACGCTGAGAGTCTACACGAGCGTCATCGTAGAGGTCTACTCGACCGGCTCCGGGCGCATCAATGTGCTCGAGCGCAATCCGAATCAGACCAGGGTGGCCGAGTTTGAGCGCATCTACTCCAGTCACTTCCTGAACTACGATCACGTGAGGCTTGACCGGTACACATCGGTCGGCGAAATCGGCAACATGCTCGTCATCTCCTACGGAAGCTTCATGACGGCCATGGAGCCATTTGTCGAGTGGAAGAAGCAGATGGGTGTTCCCTGTGAGATGGTGAGCGTGACGGATGCAGGCAGCACCTCCACCGGCATCAAGAACTACATACAGGACTACTACGACGCGAACGGCCTCACATTCGTTCTGTTGGTCGGCGATGCTGCACAGGTCCCCTCTCTCAGCTCAGGAGGCGGAGCGTCTGATCCGAGTTACTCGCTGGTTGCGGGTTCGGACAACTACCCGGAGCTGTTCGTAGGCCGTTTCTCGGCTGAGTCTGTGGCGCAGGTGGAGACGCAGGTCCTTCGGAGTGTCGAGTATGAGAAGTACCCGCAGTCCGGCGGCGCGTGGTACCACAAGGGCATGGGTGTCGCGTCCAACCAGGGACCGGGCGACGACAACGAGTACGACAACCAGCACCTGGACAACATCCGGACCGATCTCCTCGGTTTCACGTATACGGAAGTAGACCAGATCTACGATCCGAGCGGAACGGCCTCGATGGTCACGAATGCTCTCAACAACGGTCGGAGCTTCATCAACTACACCGGCCACGGTTCAACGTACAGCTGGAGTTCGACAGGTTTCTCCACAAGCCATGTGAACGCGCTCACGAACGACAACATGCTTCCGTTCATCGTCAGCGTCGCTTGTGTGAACGGCCAGTTCACGAACTACACGTGCTTCGGCGAGGCGTGGCTGAGGGCAACGCACGGCAGCGAGCCCTCCGGGGCCATCGGCGCCTACATGTCTTCCATCAACCAGTCGTGGAATTCCCCCATGGACGGGCAGGATGAGATGACGGATCTGCTCGTGGCTGGGGAGAAGCGGACTTTCGGCGGCATCTGCTTCAACGGCAGCTGCAAGATGATGGACACGTACGGCACCGACGGCATGAACATGTTCAAGACGTGGATCGTGTTCGGCGACCCGTCGCTCAGGGTGTCGACAGACACGCCGGCATCTGTGACGGTGGTACACGACAGCGAGATAGAGTCGGCAGCCGCGACGTTCGATGTAGAGGTCACGGGTGTCGAGGGAGCGCTCTGCGCTCTCTACTATGACGGCGTTCTCTACGGCTCCGCGCTCACGAACGCGAGCGGGGATGCTGCGATAGCGATCGTCGAGACGCTCAGCGACGGCGATGATCTTGTGCTCACGGTGACATCGTTCAACGCGCTGCCGTACTTCGGTACGGTTACAGTGGGACCGACGTACACTCCCATTATCGATGTCAGTCCCACGAGCTTCGATGTCACGCTTGAGTCCGGTGAGACAACCAGCCGGACGCTCTACGTAGGCAACATCGGCGAGGCTCTCTCGGTCCTGAATTACCAGATCGACATCGTGGATGGCGGAGGGGCCAGGGATCTGACCGGTTCTTCTGTGACGTCCGATCCTTCCGAGTACACACCGGGAACGACGATCGACATCGTCTTCTCCGCGTACAACGGAAGTTCGGACCAGGAGTGGATCGAGGAGATCAATCTCGACTTCCCCGTCGGTGTCACGGTGAACACGTGCACCAACTTCTCTCCTGTCACGTCGAGCAGAGAGCTCGTGTGGGATGGAACGACAGGGGACGGGGCCTCCGTGGACTGGATCGGCAACGCCTCCAATGTCATCTATCCATATGAGCTTGGGGTGGCGACCGTGAACGTTACGATCGACGCCGGTTTCAGTGGAGATCTTGAGATTGACTTCGGGCTGACCGGTGACAACTACGGGAGTCCTCCGCACGCGGTGAGTGGCACAGTGACGCTCAGTGGACCTCCAGGACCGACGATCACGCTGACCGTGCCTAACGGTGGCGAGGAGTGGGGCATAGGCAACCCGCACGACGTTGCCTGGGCCTGGACCGGTGCATTCGCGTCAGTTGCCCTGAGCTACTCAACCGACAACGGCGCTTCCTGGTACGACATCGTCGGATCGACGCCGAACGACGGCAGTCACAGCTGGCTTATCGCAGCCGATGCCTCTGACGAGTGTCTTGTGAGAGTCACCGGTGAGACCGTGCCCCCGATCGAGGACACGAGCGACGCGCTCTTCTCGATCTTCGTGCCGGTTGACTGGCTGGCGGCTGTTCCGGCGAACGGTTCAGTGAACGCCTCGCAGACAGCAGACATCGAGATCCAGTTCGATACCGCTGGGATGGCGGAGGGCGACTACTACGCTGACCTTCTCATCGACTCAAACGGCGGCGCCCGGGTTATCGTACCGGTCACCCTGCACGTTGAGTCGACGGGCATCGGCGACATCCCGATCTCACTTCTGCTCTACGGAAACCACCCGAATCCGTTCAACCCGATGACCGAGATCGCATTCGCGATGCCGGGCGCGGGTCACGTGAAGGTGTCGGTTTTCGATGTAGCGGGCAGGCTTGTGAAGGTCGTGGCCGATGGTGAGTACGAGGCCGGACTGAACCAGGTGATGTGGGACGGGACGAACTCGAACGGCGCGGCCGTTGCCTCAGGTGTCTACGTATACCGCCTCGATGTCGGCGACGAGTCGCTCGAGTCGAGGATGGTTCTCCTGAAGTAGACGTTCCGTAGCTAATATTGGAAAACAGAAGGGGCCGCTCGGTTGATTCGAGCGGCCCCTTTCTGCGTCTGCTGTCGTGAGCCGGTCAGGGATCCCTACTGCGAGATCCCCGTCCGGCACATCCTACTACTTCAGAAGAATCATCTTCCTCGTGCTCTCGAACCCGTCGGCCTCGAAGCGGTAGAAGTAGATGCCGGCCGGGACCTTGGCGCCGCGTGTATCGGTGCCGTCCCACGTCACGAGGTGATTGCCCGCCGGGAGGTTCCCACTCACGACAGTCGCAATCCTCCGGCCTGCTACGTTGTAGATATCGAGCTTCGCCTCAGCCGGTCTGGGGAGAGCGAACGCCAACGCTGTGCCGCCCCTGAACGGGTTCGGGTAGTTCTGCCTCAGGGCGAACGCCAGCGGAATCTCCGGATCCTCGACGCCGGTTCCCGTGAGATCGATCGTGATCGTCACGATGTCGTATGCGTCGTAGCGGCTTCCCGAGTAGATGTGCAGGTCGAGCTCAGCCGTCTCATCTGCCGGCGAGCCTGATACCGTCACAACGAACGGCGACGCGGCGTTGTCTCCGGATGCGCTGCCTGCGATGCTCCCGAAGTCGGCCGATCCGTCGACGATGATCAGATCAGGATCGGTCGTCGAGATCGTGCCCGTCACGCCCGAGGCCGTGGAAGCACCGCTGTTTATGAGTGTGAGGATAAGATCGAACGTCTCGGTCGGCTCCGCAACTCCGTCCCCGTCGCCGCCGGTCGAATCATCGATTGTCTGAGCGTCGACCGCAAGCCACACATCGGCCTGGTCGGGCGCCTCAGTCGTGAACTTGATGGCCATCCCGTTGTCTATTGTCGCGGCGTTGTCATCGTAGTTGCCGTTGTAGACGTACCGGATGCCGTCAGTCTCCGCGTGGTTCTCGATCCCGACCGTTGCCGTGCCTATGCTCCGCACGTCCTCATACTGGAAGACGATCTCGCCGTCGCCGGACGATGTCGGATAGTAGGCCGGATCGTACAGGATGACCTCGAAGGTCTCGGGGTTTGAGCCGCCGTAGTGCACGTTGGCGTCAAACTGCACGATGTAGCGGTGGTTGGCGGTGTCGTCGTACTCGTAGATGTCACCACCAGCCGATGGATCGAGGTCGTCCCAGAAGGGCGCGACCATGGCTTCCGGGCCGTGAGTATCGGGAATGCCGGAGTTGTCGCCGAACCGGTAGTCCTCCGACCCGAGTGCAACGAAGCCGTTCGAGCAGACCGAGATCTGCGTGTAGTCCACGCCGTAGTACTTGAACGTGAAGGGGAGTGAGAGAACCGTCGTGGCCGCATCCGCGTTCGTGATCGCGGAGATGATGGAGCCGACTCCGGTGATCTCTACCCAGCTGTAGACGGGCGCCTGACCGGTCCACGTGTCCGTGGAATCATACGCGTAGTAGCCGTACGTATCCGGTCCTGTCGGGCCCTCAGATGACAGCCCACCAAGCGTGACCTCGACATCGAGATCCTGACTGTGACTGTACGTGGCGCCGACGCCGGTGGCCGCGAGTTCGAACAGAATCTCGTGGGCGGGCGGCGCGTTCGGGCTCACGCTCACGCGGAACGAGTTCCCGGCGTTTGATCCCGTGCCGCCGATACCGATGTCGCCGAAATCAGCCTCTGCGTCGGTGACAACGGCGTAGGCATCAGATGTAGTCAACGCTCCGGCCACATCGAGAAGCCCCAGAAGCCCGTCGTTCGCGAGCGTGATGTTGAGCCAGGCCGTCTCACCAAGCTCGAGCACGCCGTCTCCGTCGCCGGTGCCGCTGTCGTCGATGACGATACTCTGAACGGCCAGATCAGCGGCCGCTATCGTCACTCCGGGCACCGGGATGGTCCAGGTGGCGCGGCTCTCATCAGCGGTTGCGTAGACGGTGATCGCGAGATTGTGCCCGTTCGGACAGTTCTCTGCGACGCTCAGGGAATACGTTGATGAGTTTGTTCCCGTCGAACTGGCGGGGATCGTGCCGTAGGATGACATCGTATCAACGAGTGTCGCGTACGAGTCCGTCGTGCGAAGGATGCCATAAGTGTTGACGGCGGCGTCCGGACCGGAGTTCCTGAGGGTGACGGTGAGATCAACGGTCTCACCCGGGCTCAGCATTCCGTCGTTGTTGCCTTCCCCGGAGTCATCGATCGCGTGGCTGTCGTACTCGAGGAACGGTCCGTCGATCGTGACGATTGCGTGTCCCTCGTACGGGTAGAGATCGTGTCCGGTAACCGTCACCCAGACCGTGTCGGCGAGGACTGGGTTGATGCTGAGCGACACCTGGCCGCTTGTGTTGGTCAGAGCCGTCTCGTAGACCTCGCCCTCCGCGTAGGCGCAGACGAGGACCTTGTCGAGCGGTGTTCCGCCTGACTCGACAGTGACCACGAGGGT
>DAOVNE010000238.1 GCA_030630395.1 Candidatus Eiseniibacteriota bacterium | reverse complement strand
CGAGTCAGAAGCTCGTCCACAAGCGTGACCCCGCTCTTGCCGGGCAGGACAACGTCACTGAAGACGAGATCGAATCTCCCTTTCTCCCGGTCGAACAGCTCGAGCGCCTGCTCTGCACTCTCGGCGGCAACGATATCGTAGCCGCTGTCCTTGAGCGCGCCCACTGCGAAATCCCTTACCAAAGGCTCGTCCTCCACGAGCAGGATGCGTTCCCCGCGTCCTGACTCCACGGTCTTGGGCGATGTCTCCTCTGACGTAGCATCGGGCTCGGCATCCGTCGTCGGAATGTGAATGAGGAAAGTCGTGCCGTGGCCGATCTCCGTCTGAACCTGGATCCATCCCTCATGCTGACGGATGATGCCGTAGGCGCCGGCAAGTCCAAGACCGGTGCCCTCGCCGCGCCCCTTGGTTGTGAAGAACGGCTCGAAGATCCTGTCTACGACATCAGGGGGTATTCCGGATCCGGAGTCCGTAACCGAGATGCAGATGTACTCTCCGGATGAGCAATCGCCCTTGGAGGGGCAGTCCTTCTCGCCCACCTGGACGCACTTCGCGCTCACGGTCAGGCTTCCTCCATGCGGCATCGCATCGCGCGCGTTGACGACCATGTTGATGAGCACCTGTTCGATCTGCCCACCGTCCGCCTTGATACTGGGGAGGTCGTCGGCGATATCCGTATGAAGCGCGATGTCCTCACCGATGAGCCGCCTCATCATCTTCTCCAGGTCGACGATGATGCTGCCTGTGTCCAGGATCTTGGGCTCGAGCGGCTGCCTGCGGCTGAACGCAAGGAGCTGGCCCGTGAGGTTGGCTGCTCGGTCGGCGCCCTTCTTGACCTCGGTGATGTACGATCTGAGCGGGCTATCGTCCTCCATCTTCGCAAGTGCGAGATCCGAGTACCCGGTGATGGCCGTGAGGAGGTTGTTGAAATCGTGAGCGACACCTCCCGCGAGCCGTCCGACGGCTTCCATCTTCTGCGCCTGCAAGAGCTGCCCCTGAGCCTCGGAGAGTTCCGCCAGGCTCTTCTCGAGCTCACCGAGGACATTGACCTTCCGCCACGACGCCGCTATCTGGTTTGCGAGCGCCGTGAGGATCGCCACATCGGCCCGTTTGAGATCGGGAGACAGCATCACCAGCGCGCCGAAGACCTCTCCCTCGGTGACAAGTGGAGCCGCGACAAGATGCTCGATCCCACCACGGTGACCCGCATCCGGCGGGAACGTGGTTGCATCTCTGAATGAGTCTCCGACGACGCTTCGTCCATCCTCGACAAAGATGCTGCTCCCATCGAGGAGCGTGGCCTTCGAGTCTGCCGGAATGAGCTCCGTGAGTGATTGTGCTTGGGCCGAGTCGTCCAGCATCAGGGCTCTGGTGCAGATGTCCAGGTCCAGGAGCGAGGCGGCAGCGGTGTCGAGAACCTGCCTGGGTGTGAGAGCGCGAGCCATCGCAAGCGCGGCCGAGTTCACGGCGTGGAGCAGCTTCTCAGCTCGCTTCCGGTCCGTGATGTCTCTCAGAATCCAGACGTATGAGGATGGTCTGCCATCGGGATCCGTCATCGGCGAGACAGTCATCTCACAGTCGAATGTCGTTCCATCCCGGTGTCTATTGACGTGGGTGCCGTGCCAGATTCCGCCGGAGGTCACGGCCTTGATCATCGCCGCGTGGATCTTAGCAGCAGAAGGCTCGGCGCTGAGTGTGTCGGGAACCAGACCAAGAAGCTCATCGTGATCGTAGCCGTACGTCAGCTCGGCCGCACTGTTGACGTAGGTGATCCTGAACTCGAGGTCCGTCACCATGATGCCGTCGGAGACCTGGGTCGGGATCGAACTGAGGAAGCGCAGCTGATCCTCGGCCCGCCGGCGTTCGATCGACGTTCCGATCTGTCCGGACACGAACTTGAGCATCGCCAGGTCGTCTTCATCGAACTCGTCCGGATTGTCATAGCTCTGGACCACGATCGCGCCGATGACCTCGCCTCGGGCGTGGAGCGGAACACCGAGCCAGATATCGCTGGGTGTGCCGATCATGTCGACCTCTCCGCTTGCCACCATTGCGTCGCCCGTCTCCCGGTCGAGCAGGAGGGCCCTGTCATTATGTATGACGTTGGCCGTGAGACTTCTCCCGGCCGGGAACGATCCGTAGATACCCTGGTCGTGCTGATCCAGGAAGTAGGGAAGGGCAACGGTGTCGGTGTCGCTGTCGTAGAGGGCTATGAAAAAGTTCTCGGTGTTCAGGACCTTCCCCAACTCCGTGTGGATCGTCTCGTAGAGCTCATCCATGTCCTCAGTGGTGTGTGCGGCGCTCGCGACCACGTAGGCGACCTGCTGCATTGCCTCAGCGCGCCTCATCTCGCTGACATCCATGCCCGAGCTCAAGGTTCCCGTGATGGTCCCATCTGCCCCGTACATCATCGTGTTGTGCCAGGCCACCGTCCGTGTGTTGCCCTTGGCCGTCACGATTCTGTTCTCGTAGTGTTCCACAGGCACGACATTGCCCACCATGAGCAGTTCGAACACCCCTCTCGTCTCCTCGCGGACGTCCTCCGGCACGAACCGGTCGAACCAGTTCTGCCCGAGCATCTCGCCCTCGCTCGACTCCAGCATCTCGCAACCGCGGGTGTTGATCATCGATATCCGGCCGTCGGGTCCCAGGGCCACGAATGCCGCCTCAGCCAGGTCCAGGTAGCCCTGGGCGCGATCGCGGGCGTGCTTCATCTTCTCGACGGCCTCGAATCGGAGAAGGGCCGCCGCCAGCATCTCCGCCGCCGCTGCTATCGGTCCCAGATCCTCCGGTGGAGGCGTCTTCATGGCGGAGGCCTGTTCGAACGAGAGAAAGCCGATCACCTCAGTCGCGGAGTGAATGGGCACCATCAGCGCCGAGCGTACCCCCAGCATGTCGAGTGACCTCTGGTCGGTCGCAGCCTCTTCCGGGAGGTCTCTGACATCCTCAATGACGGCGTTTCTCCCGGCCAGGATCTCGGACGTGCACCAGGGAAGCAGAGCGATGCTGAGATCCTGCTTGCTCCCGTCGGTCGCGGGTGAGCGATGGGGATTCCACTCGTGGGTCTTGTCTATTCTGCCCTCCGCCCGGAATCTGTAGATGCCGGCACGGTCGACCGAGAGGGCGGTCGCCAGGTTCCTGAGTATCTCTCCGATATCGACGGAGACATCCCGCACGAGAGCGCGGGAGAAGTCCGCCACGGCGCGGTCGAGCGCCCGTCTGTGCTCGAGGGCATGGGTGGCGTCCGCGTGCGCTCGGAGATCGGTTGCCGTCAGGGCTACGGCACACGGTCTGCCATCGGGGCCGGTCAGCACTCTTGCGTTCACGAGCATCGAGAAGAACGAGCCCGATCTGTGGACGTGCTGCACCTCGAGAGCGGCGAAACTACCCACGACGGCGAGCGAGTCCAGCGCGTTTCGGGTCTGGGGCGGCTGAAACTCCGCGCGCAGCATCGAGATGTTCTTCCCTGCCAGTTCGCGAGGTTCGTACCCGTGCGCGTCGGCGAAGTAGTGGTTGATGTAGGTGATCGTGCCACTTGTGTCGGTGGCCACGAAGCCGTGGTTGGTCTGTTCGCTCAGGGCCT
>DAOVNE010000014.1 GCA_030630395.1 Candidatus Eiseniibacteriota bacterium | reverse complement strand
TTCCACCTGCGTCGAGGAGAACCGGCGCAGTTCGACGTTCAGCCGCAAGACACGATAGTCGTAGTCGACCCAGTTCTCCTGATCCGAACCGCCCGACATCTCATACAGGAGCAGCTGCTGCGCCACGAGATCACGCTCTTCGCCAATCGTGTAGTGCGCGGGATCCCCGTCATTGAGTACCTGGTTCAGGTCCTTGACGATGTCCGTGATGGACATCGTCCTCTTCACAATCTCCGTCTCCTCGAGTTCCCGAGCGAGCGCGTCCAGCTTCCGCAGCGTCTCGGGGTCCTTCGCCATCCCATCTTCCGGGAACTCCAGTGTCACGTCGTACGCGTAGAGCGATCCAATCTGATCGGCGATGTAGAAGATCTTCCCTACAAAGGGAACCCGCCTTCCCATCACCTTCAGTGAATCCGTATCAACAACGAGACCCGTCATTGAGATAGCGGCCGCGATCGTTACAACAGTGAAGACGACGATGATGACGCGTCCGCGCCCCCGGACCCACTCACCCAACCTCACCAGCCCGGTTTCCATCCGCCCGCCCCCTCCGCGAGCGAAATCAGGATCCGGCTCGCGGTCCTTTCCAAACCTGAGAAGGGCCGGCGTCAGCGCCATGACTAGGGGATACGCGGCGAGCACCAGACCCGAGGCTGCGAACCCCAGCCATCTGATAGCCGAGATCTCGACGACGGTGAACGACAGGAAACCCAGCACGGTTGTGAATGCCGTGAAGAGAACGGGCCAGCCCGTGTGCTCGAGAGCATGCGCCACCGACTCCCTTCGATTCCCGGTAGCAAGGAAGTGCTGCTTGAAGAAGGAGACGATGTGAACCGAGTATCCGACTGAGATAACGACCAGGAGCATGACCGGGATCGTGGCGATCATCGGAATCATCTTCACGCCCGTGTAGCCCATGATGCCGAAGACCCACAGAATGGCGGAGAGCGCCGTGAAGATGGGGGCGAACATCGCCCTGATCGACCGAAGCGACACTCCGAGCACGATCATCATGACCAGAACCGTGAGCGAGAAGAGCCTGGCCCCCTCTCGCTTGAACCAGAGCTCCTTCTCGGCAGAGAAGATCGGCATCCCCCCGGACAGCAGTCCGTGATCGCGGTACTCCTCCCTGGCAAGGATCTCATTCACCTTCGCCCCGACCAGAACCTCACCCCGCGCCTCACTCCCGTTCACGTCCGCGTACTTGTGAAGCCGGAGAAGAACGGCCGCCTGCGTACCGTCCCGCGAGAAGAGGCGATCGACAAGAAACGGCTTCGTCATCGCGCGCGCTCTTATCTCCGCGAGAAGAGCAGGATCCGTCGGGATCTCCTCGGGAACAAGCTCATCCACGACAATCCCGTCCTCGGTACCCTCCGTGAAATCCAAGTGTGCGATCGATGTCACCTTGTCGGCGAACGGAACTTCTTCCTCAAGATCGTCCCCAAGCCTTCGCATCATCGCCAGTGTCTCACTGGAGAAGACATCATCGGCTTCAACCAGCACGAGCACGTAGTCGTTGTTGCCGAAGATCTCCTCGAACTCGTCGCGCGCGAGACGAAGCGGGTCCCCTTCGAGCAGCCACCCCTCCATCGAGTTGTCCTGCTCAACACGCATCACACCCGGTATCGACAGGACATTGAGAACAATGACTGTGATTATGATCAACCACCGGAAGCGGATGATCTCTTTCGATCGTCTCTTGAACCACGCGTTGATCCTCTCTATTCGTTCCGACATGGCCTTCCTCCCGTAGCTCAGAAGCTGTACTTGGCCCTCACCCAGATCTGATCGTTGTCGTCGTACGCGCCGAATCGTCCACCATCCCCGCTGAGGACATCCACGCCCACCGAGAGATGGAGTGCATCCGCAAGCTCATAGTCAGCTGCCATCCGCGCGTACATGTCGTTGTCACTCATGCCGAGGTACGTTATTCCGGACAGCTCAAGGCTCTCTCTGAGGAACGTCTTCGAGACGCTCGTGGTAACGAGCATCGAGTGCTCGTCGTCCGCGATCGCCTCCTCGTAGTCGAGGATGAAGCCATCGACGAACTGCACAGTGACAATCCAGTTACCTCCGGGACTCCAGTCCGCCCCAACCATCCACTTGAGCACGTCTCTTTCGAACATCTCTTCCGAAAGCTCGTCCGCGGGCTCGAAACAGAGCCCGGTGAAGTAAGCTGCCTCCGCGCGGAGAACGACATCACCCCACGGCTTTGACAGCTCCGCTCCATAAAGGACCGTGCGCTCATACTCCGGACGGAAGCTGACCCGAACGGAGTCGCCTTGTGACACCACTTCCCGATACGCCGTGGGAGTATCGTGCCACGTGCGGAAGCAGGAGACCGCGAGGTCGACTGCCGACGTATAGATGCTTGCCTTGGCGGCGAACTCACCGTTCTCCAGATTGAGCTCCGGCTCCGACACCGCCTGGTACTCGACGTGCACGCCGGCGGGAAACCCGGTCTCTCTGAACCACGGGCTTCCCTGCTGCGGGAACGTGGCCGGGATGAACCGCGGCAGCCAGATGAACTCCAGGTCGAAACTGTTCCCGAGGTATCGCCACTTCGCCGCATCTACCGGTATCCGGGTATCGTCATACTCCGCTGCGAAAAACTCCGCGTAGTCGCGCGGGCAGATGATGTCCGTTATGGCCACCCCGTCCGCCTTCCCCCACACAATGATCTGGCGTCCGACCCTCAAGTCCCAGCTATCCGCCACGTACTCGACGAACGCCTCGCGGAGCTCTATTCCCTTCTCCCCGGTAACCACGCCGTCTTCTGTGGCATTCACGCTCAGGTACGCCCAAGTCTCTCCCTCGCACATCCAGCTCTCGATGCGCGCCCGGGTCCTGGAAGTGATGAAGTCGTGCGGTTCCCCGAGCCGCACGCCGTAGTGCGAATCGACGAAGCCGTGTGTGTCGAATTCGGCCGCCGGAGCATCGCCTGCCGAGAACAGAAGAAGGGAGACGACCAGAACCTGGACCGCCGTGACTGCGGCCGATGTTGTGATCCGGATGATCGCCGTGACTGCGGGCGGTGCTGTGATCCGGATGATCATTGGATCCTTCCCCTCTCAAGTGTGGAAACCCTGAATAGATCGTCTGATAGGCCAATGTTGTAGTGCAGGTCCTCGTACGCGATCCTCGTCCGATGTTCCTCAAGAACGTTCTCCATCTCCATCTCGTATATGCTCCAGAAGCCATCGACTTCGCGCACATCTACGACAGTAAGAATCTTGAGGAGTTTCCCTTGCCTCTCGTAGAACTCGACACGAGCAGGCAGGAGAACGTCCTTGCGAATCCAGCGCACGACCCTTGAGTACATGTAGTCCTCATCCACGGGTACGGCCTCGAGCACCCAGCACTCGTGTCCGCCGAACTCCTCCTCGCGCAGGAGTTCATACACGTCCTCATCCACGCTACGGTCACCGAGGTCGTCGTAGGTGAAGTCGGTGCCCATGAAGTACTCGTTCTTCGAAGACCCTGCGATCCGGCGGGTTCTTCTGAGTGCCGGCATATAGAGCCACTTGTCGTCCTGCCTCTCCGGGTCCTCATACTCGAACTGAAGGAAAGCCGTTCCCTTCACATCCGCCGGAGCCTCGAAGTACATGAGGCTCCTGGAATCCAGTCCGTAGTCCTTGTCGAAGGACGTCACACTCCGGACCCGCGTCTTCCCTCTGCTGTTGGTGAGGGTCAGCGTCATCGTTCCCTTCCTGTCGTCCCCATCCGGTCTCTCATCCACCATCACGGCGATGTCGCGGCCGGTCAGGTCAGCGGCGACGCCTGTGCTCGCGGTCGCGGCACTCGCAGTCGCGACCAGGATCAGGAGCAGCGTGCTGATGGCTCGGTGACACATGTCGGACCTCCTGTCTCAAAAACGAACATTGTTCAGTCCTGTTCCAAAAAAACTACTCTTCCTTGCCCAAGCCCACTACCGCCCTCATCCCCGGGTACGAGAACCTCACAAGCTCATCCGCGTATCGTTCCATGTCCTTCAGTGGAACATCGTGCATGAGCATCTCAACAAACGTATTGACGAAGAACCCGCTCGTGTTGTGAATGAAGAACTCTGACACGAGGCCCGCCGCTCCGGCCTCCGGGTCTCTCTTGCCGAGGTTCCGGAAACACCGCGCGTGCCCTCGCGTGTGCTCCTCTATCAGCTCGTCGTGGAACCCGCTCAGAGATGAACCCTCCGATTGGAAGAAGATGAGCTTGAGGTCCTCGCGGTGCTCATCCACGTAGGCGACGATGGTTCTCATCATCTCCTTCTGCCGTTCGAATCGCTTGAAGCCATGCTCATCGAGATCCTGGAGCAAGGGCGACGTCTCGCGTATCACGACGGCTCTGAGTCCGTCGACCGTCGGGCCGACAACGGCACGGAAGAGCCGATCCTTGCTTTCGAAGTAGTTGTAGACGTTGCTGAGCGACGTCCCCGCCCACTTCGCGATCGCCCGCATGCTTGCCCCGGAGAAACCCTTTGCGACGAACTCGCGCCGGGCGCCTTCGAGAATCCTATTCTCTATCTCTTCTTTCTTGACCTGCATGCCGTGTCGCCCGCCTGAAGTCCCAATGTGATGGCTCCACATCGAACAACGAATGTTGTTCTCTATACAATACTAGCGTCAGTGTGCCTTCCTGTCAAGCCCGGGGTCCGTTCGCCAGATCACGCGGCGCTCTCGGTCAGTCCCCCTGATCCAGAAGCCACTCCCCGGCCCGCTCGACAGCCCACGCGGCCACCCGCGGATCGGGCAGAACCCCCTGCCCGCCGTAGCGGATATCCTCGTCCTTGAGAACATCCTCCGCACTGATCGTCATCATTCCGGACCGGACCATGGCGCTCTTTGCCATATTCTCGACTCCCATCGACAGGTACAGACCGACGACGAGAGTTCGCTCGGCGTGCTCGGTGGCTTGAGCTATGGCTCCCAGTCCTTCTGTCGCAAACGACTGGCCGACCTCTACGAGCGCATGGTCGAAGTACTCGATGCCGGTGTGCGCGCAGACGTACACACCGATCTCGTTGCATAGTGCGTCCCACACAGGTTCGGTAGACGCGTCTCCGTGTGCCAGGAGAACGAGGCTCTCCAACGCGGGATCCACGGACATCTCCCTAACGCGATCGAGCATGATCGTCCTAAGAATGTCACCGTAGTTGAGGGTCGGACCGACGGTGAGCCGAATGTCGGTCCCCACGATCTCTGTCCCCTCACCCCTCAGTTCGTCCAGCATCGCAGGATCGCTATAGAGTCCAAGGATCGCGGGAATGTCGAACAGCGAGTGACCCGACGGAGCAATGAAGAGCGGAAGCACGTAGGCCCTGTCTATCCCCGCCTCCTCGAGATCCCCGATCACAGTGTGAATCGAAGGCTCGGTGAATTCCATGAGCGCAACACGAACCTCATCGAACGGATTGTCGCCGGCCTCCGCCAGAAGACCTCTGACCTCGTCCTCCAGAGCGAGGACCGGCGCATTCCACGACGGCATCGGGGCGCCGTGAGCGACCAGCACCAACCCAAGCCTCTCACCTGTCGCGGCGGCGGCTGATGTCAGTGCGACAATGATGAGCGCCGCGACAATGATGAGGCCGGTGCCCCTCAGAAACCGCCCCCAACGCCCCGAATCTGATTGAAACAGCATGATCTGTGCTCCCTTCGGACTGTGGATTCGCCGGGATGCAGCGCCCGGCTTCCGTTCGTCGGAACCCCCTGCGTCCTAGAAGTCGATTGCTACTCCTCCGTAGAAGATCCGCCCGTAGACCGGAGCGTACATGAAGGCCGCGTCATCAGTGTGCTTCTCCTCCTGCACGTAGTCGGTGAGGTTGTGACTCCCCACGAAGAGCGACAGGTCTTCTGTCAGATGTTTCGCAACACGCGCGTTAACGATGACGTAGGTCTCCGTTTCTTTGATCTTCGTAGGATCCTCCCCATCAGCGTAGTAGTCGATGTAGAGCGGACCCTTAAGCTCCGCATTCAGCACAGCACTCCAACCGGTGGGTCTGTACTCAGCCTTGAGACCGGCGGAGTATCGCGGCAGTCGCGACACGTAGATGCTGTTGTCTTCGTACTCGGTTCCTATCCAGTCCTCCCGGACGTTCTCGTACTCGCCGGACGCGAGCGTTGCGTGACCATCGAGGACCAGGTTGTTGGTTGCCTCGTAGCGGCCACTCAACTCGAGTCCCTGCACGAACGCATCGTCG
Source organism: Candidatus Eiseniibacteriota bacterium (assembly GCA_030630395.1). Taxonomy (GTDB): domain Bacteria; phylum Joyebacterota; class Joyebacteria; order Joyebacterales; family Joyebacteraceae; genus Joyebacterum. The sequence continues at coordinate 6,757 of DAOVNE010000014.1, read as the reverse complement.
ATGTTCTCCCACTCGTAGTCGTACCCTCGAGCGGACGCCTCCTCACCCGCATCGACCAGCCCGATCTTGCCGCGAACATCGGTCCGGTAGAGCGAGACGCCGATGTTGTACCGCGTGGCGTAGTAGTCGGCAGAAACACTGTAGCTTACGGATTTCTCCGGCATTAGATTGCCTCCCTTCCAGACACGAGGCGATCCACTGCACAGGTGAAGATCCTCCGAAAACCCGTAGGGAACACGGAAGCCGGTACCCACGCTGGCGCGAAGCGCCAGGCCGGGTGTCGGGCTGAACCGTACGGCGGCACGGGGGCTTACAGACGATTCGGAGTACTCGACCGTCGGCACACCCTGTGGAGCCACGCTGCCGGATCCCCGAAACTTGTCCTCCGAGTCGTGCTTGTCGTACCGGACACCCAGAACGAACTCGAGTGCCTTGCTGGGAGCGAACTCATCCTGGATGTACAGACCGACATCCGTCGAGTGCTTCTCACTCGTGGATCTGTACGCCTCGCCGTAGTTCTCGTCCTCTTCCTCGACGACGACATACATGCCCGATTCCTCGAGCCGGTTGTGCGCAAGCTGTCCTCCAAGGAGCAGCCGGTGCTTCCCGCCAACAGGATGTGAGTAGTTTATGTTCGCGGCGTAGATGTCCTCTGATGCCAGGTAAGGTCTCAGGAGATCGATCGGTGCAAGTTCACCGTTCACGCTTTCGTAGTCAGTGATGAACGTGTCGTTCGTCGCATTCCTGTCGTGGTGCGCATAAGAGAACGAGACGCCGACATCATTCCCACTCTCAAACTGTTTCTTGACCGACACATCGATCTCATGTCTGTCCGTGACGATCCGCTCCGTTCCCGGCGTGAAGGGGTTCTCATAGACGTCCTCGGGAACATCGTAGTCGTTGTTGTAGAGCTCACCTCCCTGTCTGAGCTCGTGGAGCGCTCGCCCCCTGATCACGAACTGGTCCATGCCAAGAACATCACTTACGATCGCGTTGAACCCACCGCTCGTGAGATCGGTCCTGACCCGATCGGATATGCGGTCGGGCTCGTAGACGCTCTCGCGGCCGATGCCGTCTCCAGTCTCGTCGATGACACCACCCGAGTTCTTCTGGGCGAAGAGAACCAGCCCAACGTTTCCGAACCTCTGAGAGGCAGAGAAGTCATAGCGCCGCGACTCGTGCTCTCCGAACTCGATCCCTATCCCCGCCTCCGGACGTGCTGAAGGAACCCGTGTCACCAAATTGATGGCGCCCGCAATCGCTCCGCTTCCGTGCAGTGCCGAGCCCGCCCCTTTCACCACCTCGATCCGCTCGATAGAGCTTGTACCTGTCTGCTGCAATCCGTAGACGCTCGCGAGGCCGGAGTAGACGGGCTGGCCGTCGACAAGAATCTGCGTATGATCGGGCCCAAGCCCCTGCATTCTCACCTGGCTGAAGTTGCAGAACTGACACTGCTGCTCAACGCGCACACCCGCGACGCCCTCGAGCGCCTCGTAGATGTCGCAGGCGCCGGCATCCTTGAACGACTGCCGGGTCACGACCTCCGTTCGAATGGGAACGTCCTTCAAGTAGCGTGGGGTTCTCGTCGCGGTGACCACGACTTCCCCCATCGCTATGACGCTCTCCTTGAGTTCGAAATCGATCTCCACTGTTCTGTCGGGTCTAACCGTTACCGTCCTGATGACAGTCTCATAGCCCATCATGGAAACGGCCACCTCGTGCGTTCCTGCCATGATGTTCTGGATGTAGAATTTCCCGTCCCGGCCGCTGATGCCTCCCGACACCGTCCCCCTGACGCTCACATTGACGAACGCCAGCGGCTCACCGGTCTCGGTGTCAACGACGCTCCCGGTCAGACCACCCAGCTCTTGAGCTTGTCCTGCTCCAGCAATCAGCAGCATTGCAGCTACAACGGCTATCAATATGACATTTCTCACGACGGTCTCCTCTCTCTCTTGAAGTTTGGCCGCCCGCATAAAGTTCGCTCTCCCTAACTATGGATGCAAAAAAAAGGATCGCTCTTCTCCTGCAGATCGCGGTCACGCGCCATCGGAATCCTCACTCTCCCTCGGTTCCTTCCTGTGACTCTCGATACATTTCTCCACGCACTCCCGGCAGGCGTCGGGATCGTTGACCTCCCCGTACGACTTCGCCGCCCCGCAGATCCAGTCGGTATCGCCGTCTGTGTAGTTCTCAACGCACGCGAGAAATCCCACCAGTCTCTTCATCAGATCCGGCGAGAGCGAGTGTTCCATCCTGCAAGCAGCCTCACTTGCCTCCGCTTCATTCACACCAAGCACCTTTGTGAAGAACTCTTGAAGGACATGGTGCCGCCCGGTGACATCCCGCGCGATCGCCTCTCCCTCCGAAGTCAGCGTGATGACGTCGTAGGGAGCGTAGTTGATCAGGTTCTTCTCGCTGAGCGCGTGAAGAGCGCCGGTCACAGATGGGCTGCTCACGCTGAGCCGCTTGGCTATGTCCTTCGCCCTGACGGCCTGTTTCTCATCGAGAACGGCGAGGATGGCCTCCAGGTAGTCTTCCAGGCTCTCGCTCAGTCGTCCTGTCTCCACGGAATCTCCTATTCAGGGCAAAATCTATACACACCTAATATTATAAGGGTGGCCTAATTCCGTGTCAACAGAAATCTCGTGCTTCTCTTCGCTCTTATATGGTCTCCTTCTGCGAAGCCGGTGTAGTATGGGGATTATGACTGAGCGCCCAGAACCGATTCATCTCCGAACGAAGGTCCACCACCCCTACCGCGGGCGGACCGTCCTGGAGTTCCTGTGCGAGAGGTTCCGCTATCTCCCGCGTGAACTCTGGGAGACGCGAATCGAGACCGGGAAGATCCGGCTGAACGGACGCACGGCCGGAGCAGAGGATGTCGTGGATACCGATGATGAGATCGAGTACACGATCGAGATCATCGAGCCCACGGTCGACTTCGCCTACGACATCATCTACACCGACGATGACATCCTGGTGGTTTCGAAATCGGGGAACATCCCCGTCCATGCAAGCGGGAAGTTCATCAGGAACACGCTCATCGCGAGGCTTAGAGACGATCTCGGTAAGGACCTCAATCTCGCTCATCGCCTCGACCGGGAGACGAGCGGCCTTGTGATTCTCACGAGAAACGTCGAAGCGGCGCGAGCGATCTCGGCCGCGTTTGCGGGAGGAGCCGTCTCGAAGACCTACCTGGCTATCGTGCGTGGATGCCCGAGCGATGTCGCATTCGAGATCGATGCTCCGCTCGGACGAATCGGGAAGCAGCACCCGATCCCGCGGTCGATCATAGACAGGAGGAATGGCAAGGCGGCGAGGACGAGCGTGAGGGTGATAGAGCGCCTGCAGGGCGAGCAGGAGTTCAGCGTCGTCGAGGCCCGACCGCACACGGGCCGCACGAATCAGATCCGCGTCCATCTGGAGTCCACAGGTCATCCGATCATCGGTGACAAGACCTACGGGCTGCCCGCGACGCTCCTGCGGAAGCTCGTGGAGGACCCGGAGTCACCGGAGGTCCTAGCTCATCTCGTCCTTCCCCGTCACGCGCTCCATCACGCGAGCATTGCGTTTGAGCACCCTCGCACCGGCGAGCGGCTCGAGCTCATCGCACCTCTCCCGGCGGACATCGCGGATTTCATCGATGCTCACCGCCTCCTGACGAAAGACCCAGCATCGCAATGACACAGCACGTACTGTGATGATGCACCGGGACTGTAGTGGCATACCCGGCGTCCAAGAGAAACGCCGCACTCTTATCCTATGAGCACGGCGCTTCCAATAGCTACATCGTTCGGTGGTTACTTAAGGTCCCACCTACTTCCCGGGACACTCCGCGGCAACGGCTGCGTCGATACCCGCACTACCGTACGCCTTGTCATAGTGCGCGGCGAAATCGGCAGCGAGCTTCTTCGCCCGCTCGTCAAACGCCTTCGGATCGTCCCACGTATTCACAGGCTTCAGAATGGCCGCATCCACACCGGGGCAGCTCTTCGGGACCGCTACCTTGAAGTAAGGATCGATCTCGCACTCGACACCATCGAGTTCACCCGAGAGGGCCGCGTTCACCATGCGTCTCGTGATCGGGAGGTCTATTCTGGAACCGACCCCATACGGACCACCACTCCACCCGGTGTTGACGAGGAAGACCTGTGTACCGTGCTCCTCCATCTTCTCTCCCAACAGTGAAGCGTAGTCCTCTGGGTTCCTCGGCATGAATGGCTCTCCGAAGAAACGCGAGAACGTGCTCACGGGCTCGGTGATGCCTGTCTCCGTTCCGGCCAGCTTGCTCGTGTAGCCCATGATGAACCAGAGCATCGCCTGCTCGCGGGTAAGCTTCGAGACCGGCGGGATCACTCCGTTCGCGTCGGCGGTAAGGAACAGGATGGTGGCCGGATGGCCGGCCGTCGATGTCTCCTTGGTGTTCGACAGGTACCTGAGCGGGTACGAGCCACGCGAGTTGGGAGTCAGGCGAGAGTCAAACAGATCAAACGAGCCCCACGGGTACATCATCGCGTTCTCAATGATCGCCCCGTGCTTCTCCACCTCGTCCTCATGAAAACAGGCGCTCGTGATCTCGGGCTCCTTCACAGGATCGAGATCGATCAGCTTCGCATAGCAGCCGTTCTCGAAGTTCGCTATGCCCTCATCGCTCCACCCGTGCTCGTCGTCGCCAAGAAGCGCGCGTGATGCATCGGCCGAGAGCGTGGTCTTGCCCGTGCCGGAGAGACCCAGGAGCAACGCACTCCTTCCATCGGGGCCCTCGTTCGCACTGCAATGAATGGGAAGGATCCCCTCAGCCGGGAGGATGTAGTTCATGACCGTGAAGATGAGCTTCTTGATACTACCGCCGTACGCGGACCCGTAGACGACACCGATCCGGCGGTCCGCGTCAATGGCAACGGCCATCGTTGAGGTGCCACCGATCCGCGGATCCACGCGGAGTTTCCCCTCGTACCTGGCGGGATCGAGCTTGTCGTACGGAAGTGCGACGAGCGTGAAGTGCCGATCCTTGAAACACGTCGTCGCCACGATCTCATCCGACCACGGACGGAACATGTTGTCTGTAAAAAGCGCTGAAAGGGCTTGGTCGGCGATCGTGTGCACCGGGAGCGCGTACTTGGAGTCGGCTCCGACTACGCGATCGGTCACGTATACGGTCTCGACCTCGGCCAGCGTCGCCAGCGAATCCTCAAGCAGCATGTCGAACGTCTCGGGAGCAAGCGGGATGTTGTTGGGACTCGTCCAGTCGATCGTATCCTGGCTCTCCGGACGCTTCACGATGTAGGTGTCCTTCGGACTCCGGCCGTTCGAATCTGTAGGTGTCCACGTTGCGAGCGCGCCACACGCGCTTGGGATCGCCTCGCGGCGCGCGACGGCGTCGCGGATCATCTCCGCTCGCGGTATGTTCGCCTTGACATTGGAACGCTTCTCGAGCAGTGCGGCAAGCTTCTCCTGAAAAGTCATCGCTCCCTCTCCTGGTCGATTGAGAGACCGGCCTCCGATGCACGTCGAAGGCACAAAAACACTCGTGTTTTCAGCAAACAGCCAGCTCAATGAACCTCTATGATAGGCTGCCAGAAGAGCGATTGGAAGCACGAAAGCCCGAGCAACAGGCCCGGGCTCTCATGGTTCTGATCGATAATGAATGTGCACGGGGAGCCACGACGTCGTTATCCCCCCATGTAGCTCGGATCACTCCGGTCCATGGTAACTTGCGTGACTCCCCGTATGCTTGCTGTGCTCGATCTGTTGGACAATTAGGCCCCTCCAGGCGTTGAACGCATGGGCTCCGAGGGGCCAATCGCTCAGGATCCCGGCGCGCAGGCGAGGTTGACACGGAACGTGGATGACACGATAGTAGTGTTGAATCGCCTGTCACCGTCTAACCTGCTCCACGGGAGGATAACGATGAACCCCCTTCTTCTAACCTCGTTGGTCGTACTCACGGCCGCATTCGCGTTTGTTGGGTGCTCCCCCACCGCGGAGGAGAGCGTCTTCGCCGAGCGTCTCGACGAGGCCGATCAGACGTTCCGCGGCGGCCAGTATGCCGACGCCGGGGTTCTGTTCGAGGCCATAGCCAACGAAGCCGAGACCGCGGGAGACGTGTCAGCGTTCGTCGAGGCGGCATCGATGCGGGCACGCTCGTACCTCATCCAGGATGACGGCGAGACCGGACGGCCGTGGCTGGACAGAGCGGCGGCGAAGGCTACCGAAGGCGATGCACTCGGATGGTCTCGCTACATCGGAGTGCGCGGTCGCTTCGAGTGGAAGGACGGCGACAACCCAACGGCGACGGCCACCTTCAGAGCGATGTTCGACTACTGCGAGGCGCACGAGCTGTGGAGTCGCGCGATCGACGCGGCCCACATGGCCGCGATCACGGGCGATCCGGAGGAACGGTTCGAGTGGTCCGAAAAGGCCATCGCCATGGCCGAGTCCGGCGAACTGACGAAATGGCTGGGACCGCTCTGGAACAACCTCGGCTGGAACTACGTAGAAGCTGAGCGCTACGACGAGGCTCGCGACGCACTCGAGAAGGCACGTGTGTATCACTACATGGGTGAGCGCAATCTGCCGAGGCTCATAGCCGACTACTCGGTTGCCCATGTGATCCGTCTCCAGGGCCAGACGGCGGATGCCAAGGCCGCCATGCGCGACGTCTTCGACTGGGCCGTCAGGCTGAACGACGAGGGCGTTCAGGACGCCATCGAATGGATGGGCTTCAGCCGTTGGGAGCTCGGTGAGATAGCAT
>DAOVNE010000224.1 GCA_030630395.1 Candidatus Eiseniibacteriota bacterium | reverse complement strand
GGGCATCGGCCCGGCGCTGTCGCGCAACATCGAGCAGACGAGAGCCGTCTTGCGCGAGCATGGAATAGAACCGGAGCGAGTGCGTGCGAAGGAGTTTGTAACTATCATGCTCGGAGGATTCGTGGCGCAGCTCAACGAACTTACGGCGTTCGCAAAAGATGCCGGTCCGGTGTCGGAGAAGAAGAGAAGGGCCCTCGATGAGACCCTGGCGAACGGACTCCCACGCGCGGAAGCGCAGGTGACACAATGACGAAGACAATGATGATAACCAGAGAGGGTGAAGCTTTTCTCGCCAGAATCCAGGAGATAAGTGGAGAGGCCATCACGGCGTGCGACCAGTGCGGAACGTGTTCCGGCAGTTGTCCCATGGCCTCGGAGATGGACATCACTCCCTCGGAGATGATCAGGAAGACGCAGATGGGCCAGGAGGATGTGCTCAGCACGAAGGCGATGTGGCTCTGCGCTGCCTGCTTCGCCTGCACGGTGAGATGCCCGAGAGGAATAGACCTGTCGAAGATCGCTGAGGCCCTCAGGCAGATATCTCTCAGACAGGCAGTAGACCACATCGACATCGCCGGAATCCCCGCGTCCGAACGCACGAGGCTCCCGCAGATAGCCTTGGTCGGCGCAATGCGCAAGTTCACATCATAGGAGAGTCCCCATTGACGCCTACGACACAAGACGAGAAGCGGCGCTCGCCTGCGCTGGATGACTCGTCACAGCCCCTCAGCACGCAATCGTCGCGGTCGACGTTCCCCTATTACCCGGGATGCACTCTCAAGACGACGGCTCAGAACTTCGAGGACTCTGCGTTGGCAACGACGGCGATCCTGGGAATAGATCTCGTGGAGATACCGCGGTGGAACTGCTGCGGCGTGGTCTCCTCCCTCGTGGAGAACGACCGCATGCACCACGTTGCGCCTCTCAGGAATATCATCAGAACACAAGACATGATTGCTGAGCGAGACGACGAGATCGAGAGCCGGCTGGTCACGCTCTGCTCTATGTGTACGAATACGCTCCGAAGAACAAACCTGTTCCTGCGGCAGAACCCTGAGGACCTTGAGGCCATCAACGACTACATGTCTCTGGAGAACAACTACGAAGGCGACATCGAGATCGTTCATCTCCTTGAGATTCTCCGCGAGCGCGGTTTCGATGCAGTGGCAGACAAGGTGTCGAATTCTCTCGAGGGTTTGAAGGTCGCCCCCTACTACGGGTGCATGCTCCTCCGACCAAAGGATATCGGCATCGACGACCCGGAGAATCCGACAATCCAGGAGGACCTGATCGAGGCGCTCCGCGCCACGGTCATAGACACGCCGTACAAGAAGATGTGCTGCGGAAGCTATCAGACAGTGCAGGATAGATACGCCGTCGCTGAACTGGCCTACGATATCCTCACACACGCGCAGAGGGAAGGCGCAGAGGTAATTGTCACCGCGTGTCCTCTCTGCGCATTCAATCTGGATGACCGCCAGAAAGAGGTGCGCGAGCGGTATCCGGAGTTCAAGAGCATCCCTGTTCTCTACTTCACCCAGCTCATAGCGCTGGCATTCGGACTTGGCGAAGATGCGCTCGGCTTCGAACTGAACAGTGTTGACCCAAGACCGCTTCTCATGGCGAAGGGGCTCCTTGCCCCGCGGTAGGAATGGGAAACGAAGTATCACCCGAACGGCTGCCCGATGCACTTGTCGAGCAGCCGTTCTGTCGTTGCACCTCTGGTCGATGCAGGCGCGGAAGGATCTCTGAACGACATGCAGTTCCACTGGAAGTTAGACGTTGAGTAGCGGAGGTGGGGGTGCTAGCTTGCGGCAGATACCACCTTGAAGCTGGGCGGCCACATACGGACGGCCACATGGGAGGCGAGACGAATGAGAACTGGAAACTCAATCTGCGCCGCTCTCGCGGCAGTGACTCTTGCCCTCCTCGTCACCTGGTGCGGGGCGACTGAACCGGTGGCCACATTCTCGATCGTGGCTTTCGATGAGGCGACAGGCGAGCTTGGTGTCGCCGTTCAATCGAAGTTCTTTGCGGTAGGATCGGTGGTGCCGTGGGCCAGAGCCGGTGTCGGAGCCATCGCGTCGCAGGCGTTTGGGAACACGACGTTCGGACCTCGTGGACTGGATCTCATTGAGGAGGGTCTCTCGCTCGAAGAGATCCTCGACCACCTGTTGACCGATGACGAGAAGCGGGAGCAACGCCAGATCGGCATCGTCGATGCATCCGGGAATTCGATCGCTTTCACGGGCGACGAGTGCATGGACTGGGCGGGCCACCGGTCCGGGCGCAACTATTCGGTCCAGGGCAACATCCTGGTGAGCGAGAATACCGTCGATGCCATGGCGAGCGCGTTCGAGGAGACAGAGGGGCTTCTCGGGGAGCGTCTCATGCGGGCAATCGAGGCCGGGCAGGAGGCGGGAGGCGACTCGCGCGGGATGCAGTCGGCGGCGATTCTCATCGTCAGTGAGGGCGGCGGGTACGGAGGTTACAACGACCGCTACTGCGACCTCAGGGTCGACGATCACGAGAACCCGATCGCGGAGCTCAGGAGGATCTTCAACATCTGGAAGGAGGTCGCGCTCATCACGGAGGGCTACCGTCTTCTCGATGAGGGTGATCATGACAAGGCCATCGCTCTCGGGAGAAGAGCCGTGGAGCAGTACCCGGAAAGCGCTGAGTGCCGCTACCACCTTGCATGCTATCTCTCTCGCGGAGGCATGCATGATGAGGCGATGCGCGAACTCGAGAAGGCCGTCGCGGGAGATGCAGAGCTAGGTCCGCGAGCAAAGCTGGACCCGGATTTCGAACCGCTGAAGAACGATCCCGGATTCCATCTGATCACGGATGCGCGGTCAAGTCCTTGACAAGCCAGGCACGCTATCTGCAAGCCAAGTAAAGTGTTTGCTACCTGATGATGCAGTGATAGGATACCCGCGCGGGCGACCGTGTGGGGTTGACGCGCGCGCAACACGCATTCCCGGGAAGCCGACGCGGCGGAACTGGTGGCGTGCAGTCCAGTTGCACGCTTCCTGGAGAGACACGACGAGATGAAGAGACGCTCAACATATTGGCTGGTCCTGTCCATGTGCGCCGCCGTGGCGCTCTCTCTGGCGCTCGCGCCCGGCGCCTTGAGCGCGCAGAATGCACCCACAGAGAGCCCCGGAACACCCCCGGTACTCCTCGTGCGAGGCGATGACAGCTATCCCCCGTACGAGTTCCTCGATGAGCACGGTCATCCGAGCGGATTCAACGTCGACCTCATGAAAGCCGTCGCCGAAGAGGCTGATCTCAACATAGAGATCGACCTCGGACCGTGGTCGGAGGTCAGAGAGGACCTGGAATTCCGGCGTGTCCACATCCTCACCGGCATGTTCAGATCGGCTGAGAGAAGTGCTGGAGTGAGCTTCTCGGATCCGTACGTCACAGTCTCGCACTCCCTCTTCGTCAGGAAGGGCTCGACCATCCAGTCGCTTGAGGACGCTCAGGGGATGTCCGTGATCGTCCAAGAAGGCGACACCATGCATGATTACATCCTGGAGACGGGCCTGACCGACAGGATTGCCCTGGTTCAGAACCAGCATGACGCACTCGACCTCCTTGCGGGAGGGGGACACGATTGCTCTCTCCTCGCAAAAGGGCCCGCCCTTCACCACATCCTTGCGGACGAACTCACCGACTTCATCGAGCCGGTCGGCGAGCCCCTTCTCGATAGGGAGTTCTGCTTCGCCGTT
>DAOVNE010000156.1 GCA_030630395.1 Candidatus Eiseniibacteriota bacterium | reverse complement strand
TTCTCAGTCACAAGCGTGACGCCGAGGATGTGCTGCTCCTGGATGGTGACATCATAGAGATCCCTCGCTTTCTCTCTGTCGTTCGTGTCAGCGGGGCCATCAGCAGGCCCGGCCTCGTCAAGTTCATACCGGACGCTTCTGCACGAGACTACATCGCGCAAGCGGGTGGGTTCACGAGCGACGCGGATCGTTCAGGACTCAGGATCGTCAAGTCTCAATCCGGAAGCCGTCTTCGAGCGTCGCGTGGCGTACGGATCGAGCCGGGCGACATGGTATGGGTGCCACGCGTGCCCGACCGCGACTGGTGGGGGATTACGAAGGAACTCCTGACGGTCGTTGGTCAGGTCGCCACGATCTACCTCGTGATTGACAGCATCGCACAACCGTAGGAACGAAGCTCTTCCGGAGGACAACTTGGAGCAGAGACCAATCGGGAACGATTCCAGCACCGAGGCCTTGAGGCCACTCTCTGACTATCTTCTCGTGCTCATCAGACGACGACGGCTCGTTCTGCTGAACACCTTCGTGGTCGCCGTGATCACGGCGATTGTCTCCCTCATTCTGCCGTCCTGGTATACATCCACGGCGTCGATTCTCCCCAGCGAATCGGGACGCTCGAACATGGGGCTCATGTCGATGATCGAGTCGACATTCCCGCTTCTCGGGATTCCCGGCGTCTCCGCGCCCTCAGAGGCGATGCTTGCTATTCTGACAAGCAGACGAATTGCGGAGGAGGTCATCGTTGCGAATGACCTCATGAGTACCTACCGCTCGCGGAGTCTGGATGATGCGATCAAGACTCTGGGAAAGCGGTCAAGCATCGACGTTACCGAGAATGGTGTCTTAAGAGTCCAGGTGGAGGCGCGAGATGCTGAGCGGGCGGCGGCCATAGCGGGCTCATACATCACCTACCTCGAAAGATACAATCAGGAGGTGCGCACGACGTCCGGGCGGAGGATGCGTGAGTTCGTCGAACTCAGGATAGAAGAGACCGCCGTCACGTTGTCGGATGCCGAGGAACGGCTTGTTGGTTTCCAGAGGGAGCACGCAACCGTTGAGATTGGTGAACAGGCACGTGCGGCGATTACCGTCCTGGCTGGTGCGGAGGCCGAGGTGATCGCATCACAGATCCAGCTTGGCATCCTCAGAAGCTATGCAAACGAGACACACCCGAGTGTCGTTGAGCTGGAAGCCAGGATTCGTGAGCAGCAGCGCGTTCTTGCGGCTCTCAGAGCCGGCGACGACTCCGACTCTCCTGGGACATCTCCGTCACTTGGAGAGCTGCCGGGACTTGGGCTCGAGCTGGTGCGCTTGATGCGCGGCGTAGAGGTGCAGAGCGGGGTCTTCTACCTCCTTTCACAGGAGCTGGAGTCGGCGAAGATCCAGGAAGCGCGTGATACGCCGACTGTTCAGGTTCTCGATACGCCCCGCCCCGCTGATCGCAGGACGAGGCCTCAGCGCAAGCTGATGGTCATCATCGGGGGACTCGTGGGGTTGCTGGCAGGGATTGCCATGGCACTCATGTCCGAGTTCTTCGCGACGACGGACGAAGCGCACCCTGCCAGGCGGAGCATCAACGCTGCTCTGTCCGCTTTCAGGGAGGATGTGGCTCGGTTGCGGGGACGCTAGAATTGGGCGCCGACACTCTGTTCTCCGGACAAGGTTCGGACGACCGCCGCTGGCCGCTGGACTCGCGGCAGTCGGTGGTCTTCTTCTGCCTGCTCGTAATACTTCAAGTCAGCGTCTCCGTGTTCGCAGCCGGTCAACCGCTCGCCTTCGCGGCCGGAGTTCTCTTCCTGCTTGCCCTTGTTCTCTCGTTCAGATCCACCCTCACCGGACTTGTCCTGATCATCCTCTCGCAGTTCTACGTGCTTCGGGGGACGGCTGACATAAGTGCGGGTGAGCTGGCGTATGCGGGACTGTTCCTCTCGACGCTCTTGGGGTGGATCCTCAGAGAGGGGAGGACCGTCGAGGGCAGGCGGCTTCTCCGCTCGCCGGTAGGAGTCTCACTCCTGGCCTTCCTCGCTATCTGTGTGTTTTCGATCGCATTCGTCATCCTCTATGGGGGGAGTCCCCTCTGGTGGATGCGCGATCTCGTCCGGTTCTCCTACTTGCTTCTCTTCTTCCCAATCGCGGGCGCCGTGAAATCACGGCGCGACGCCGGGGTCGTGCTCGCCAGTCTGCTGGCCGTCATTCTCTACCACGGGATCCTCACGATCACCTGGTATGCGCAGGCCGTCGCATCGACGGAGGCTCTCTGGCAGCTGCGGTATCAGCGTGTGGCGCTGCACGAGATCTTTGCCATGGCGACGCTGGTCGCATCGTTCGGTGTCTTCCTGAGGGCTCGCACTCGCGCAGTACAGGTCGCGGCTCTTGGGATGGGCCTCGTCGGGCTCATTGCTCTCGGCGTGTCGTTCACGCGGGGCTACTGGATGGCGGCGGTACTCGCGTGTGCGATCGTCGCAGTGATGATGCGCGGTCCCGCTCGCAGGGTCGTGGCTTTCCCGCTCGTGCTCCTCACGGTCGTCATCTCCGGGGGTGTGGTCGTCTTCTGCGCCAAGTTCCTCGGTATTCTCGTCTCAATGGCGGACAGGCTCTCGACCATCTCCAGCCCACTTCGGGTTCTATCGGTGCAGGAGCGGATGGCGGAGACGCGGGCGGCGCTCGCGTTGATCTGGGAGAGCCCGGTGTTCGGACGCGGTCTGGGCGCTCACGTCTCGTACATGTCGCCCCTGAAACATCACGTCACCACGGGCTCGTTCCTGCACAATGCGTATCTCTTCATCTGGCTCAAGCTTGGGATCGTCGGACTCGTCTCGTTTCTGGCCTTCTACTTCCAGGGGCTGCGCATGACGATCCGTGCCGCGGCCAAGGCGAACTCGCCGCTCGTCCACGTGCTGCTTGTGTCCGGCGCAGCCATCCTCATTGTGGCCATCCCCCTCTCGCTCACGTCTCCCCAGTTCTACGACAAGAGTTCGGCGCTCGTTCTGGTCCTGGTGCTCGGACTGGCGCACGCGTCGCTCTGCGGGAAGCTCGGGCATCGTGACGCGGGAGCCGGCCGGCCGGCGGAGGGAGATGCCGATGGCAGCTAGGCAGCTCGCACCCGGCGAGCGAATCAGAGTGCTTGCCGTCGATCACACCCTCGGGGTCAAGCCGTTCAGGAAGAAGTTTGAGGCGATCGCGAAGCACGATGACATCGAGCTGACGGTGCTGGCGCCGGCGGTCTGGCAGGAGAACTACCACCCCATCATCCCTCCCGACGAGGGGCGAGGGTATGCGATCCGAACCGGGAAGGTCATCTTCCCCGGTTACAACAACCGCGCTTTCTTCATCTCCGGTCTCGCCGGGGCGCTCAAGACGGTGCGCCCGCACATTCTTGATCTCTACGAAGAAGCGTTCAGCCTGTTCTTCCTTCAGTCGGCTGTGCTTGCGAAGGTGCTTGCGCCGGAGGCACGGATCATCTTCCATTCCTCAGACAGCCTTTCGTGGGAGAATCGGTATCCGTACAGGCCGTCGTGGATGTATGCAGCCATCCAGCGCTACGCCCATCGCGTCGGTCACTACGCGTTCACGATCAATGAGACTGCCGGGGAGATCCTCAGATCGAAAGGATACGAAGGACCTATCACACGCGTCTTCCACGGTGTTGACGAGGCCGAGTTTCGGCCGGTGGACGCGACGTCTCTCCGGCGCGAGCTGCGGCTTGAGGGGCCGGTCGTCGGCTACGTCGGGAGATTGACCTACAAGAAGGGTGTCGATGTACTGCTCCGTGCTGTGGCGGGGATGGCGGATCCGCCGGAGCTTGTCATCATCGGTGACGGTGAAGAGAAGGAGAGCCTGGAGCAGCTGGCCGCTGCGTCAGGCATCGGTGATTCGACGCGCTTCATCACGGGCGTCAAGCACGAGCAAATTCCGCTCTACCTGAGTGCTTTCGATGCGATGGTTCTGCCGTCCATCAGATCGAGCAAGTTCAATGAGCCATTCGGGCGGGTGCTTGTCGAGGCCATGGCATGCGGTGTTCCGGTCATCGGTACGACGTGCGGGTCAATGAAGCTCGTGCTGGGCGACGCGGGTTTGATCGTACCGGACAACGATGTGGACTCGCTTCGCGCGCAACTTGCGGCGCTCTTGTCCGACCCCGCCCTCATGGACGAACTTTCCCGGAGAGGACGCCAGCGCGTCCTTGACCAGTACACGTGGCCCCGATTCGCCGACATGATCCACGAGGGCTACCTCGACGTCTTGAAGGGCTGAATCTCGAATGGAGTATCTTCTCCTTGCCATGTCGAGCGTAATCAGTGCGCTCGTGAACGCACTTCACCCGCGCGGAGGCGGAGTGGTGCGTCATGTTGTCGCCTTCAAGTTGGACCATCTGGGAGACCTCATCACCGCCGCGCCCGCCATCTCGGCGATCAAGCGCCGGCACCCGGATGCAGAGCTTACGCTCGTGGTCGGCAGCTGGTGCGCGGAGCTGGCGAGATCCATGTCTTCAGTCGACGTTGTCGCGGTTTACGACAGCCCGAGATTCGACAGGAGGCGTGCCGCTGGGAAGGAACCTGTGCAGCGCGAACTGAGGGGGGCTCTCGATAGGCGCCGGTACGATGTCGCCTACGGATTCCGCGAAGACCCAGCAGTTCTCGGCTTCTGCCTGTTCGGTGGGTGTCGGCGCCGACACGACCGCGGGACGATCCGCATCGGGGATCGGGTGCGACGCTTCGGTGCCGTGCTGCGGGGTCGCGGTGACCCTGGTCCAGAGAGCGA
>DAOVNE010000036.1 GCA_030630395.1 Candidatus Eiseniibacteriota bacterium | reverse complement strand
CGAGTATCGCTATGGCGAAGCGCTTGTGCGCTCAGGGAGGTTCACCGACGGTCTTGCCGCGCTTCGAAGCGCGATCGAACTTAATCCCGGCAGCGCATCGCATACCTTGTGGGTGGCGCGGCTCGAGACCTTCGCCGGCGATGACGCGGCGGCTCTCCTGCACCTCGACAGCTACGCCAAACTCAGGCCCGCTGATATCGTCGGACACAGCGACCGCGCGATCGTGCTGCTCAAGCTTGGTCGCACCGAGGAGGCGTCCCTGAGCCTGGATGTCGCATCGGAGCTCGTCGCAGGCGGCACCGCATCACGGGAGGCCATGGAGCGCTTCCATATCGCGTCCGGGATGCTCTATGCCGCTAACGGCGACAGTGAGGCGGCTCTTCTGTCATACCGCGATGCCTTGGATGCCAATCCGATCAGTGATGAGGCGAGGAGCCTCATCCTCGATCTCGAGCAGGCAGAGGACGTCGAGTCAGAGTAGGAAAGGGACACAGATGAAGAGACATTTCTTCAGTGGGATACAACCGAGCGGTCGGCTTCACATAGGAAACTACCTCGGCGCGATAAAGCAGTGGACGGGTCTTCAGGATGAGTACGAGCCCATCTTCGGCATCGTTGACTATCATGCGATAACGGCCCCGTACGATCCGAATGAAATGCCCACACGCATTCTGGACGCGGCAGCCGCCTATCTTGCAGCGGGGGTCGATCCGGACAAGAGCATCCTCATGGTCCAGTCGAGCGTGAGCGAACACACGGAACTGGCGTGGATATTCAACTGCCAGACATCGATGGGGCGCCTGTCGCGTATCCCTACGTTCAAGGAGAAGGTGCGGCAGACCCCGGGAGAGGTCGGCATGGGGCTCTTCGATTACCCGGTGCTCATGGCCGCCGACATCCTTCTCTATAAGTCACACATAGTTCCCGTGGGGGAGGACCAGGTTCCACACCTCGAGTTCACAAGAGAGATCGCGAGGAAGTTCAACGCGACGTTCGGAGAGATCTTCCCGGAGCCGGCGGAGGTGCTGGGCACGGGGGCGAAGGTGATGGGTCTCGATGGCGAGAACAAGATGAGCAAGAGTCTCGACAACTGTATCTATCTGGATGATTCCTTTGAGGATATCGGGAAGAAGATAGGGAGCGCGAAGACGGATCCAGCGCGGAAGCGGCGCGATGATCCCGGGGACCCTGATGTCTGCAACATCTACAGCTACCACAAGATTTTCTCGACTCCTGAGGAGATTGAGCACTGCGCTCAAGGATGCAGGAGCGCGGGCATCGGCTGCGTGGAGTGCAAGAAGATCGTGGTCGCCCACATCGAGGAGACCGTAGGACCACTCAGAGAGAAGCGAACCGAGCTTCTGGCGAACCCCGATACGATCAGGGACATACTGGTGGCCGGCTCAGACCGTGCGCAGAAGATAGCCAGCGAGACGATGGCTGAGGTCAAAAGCCGGATGGGGCTGACATTCGGTTAGCAGGCGCTTCAGTGAGCGGGCACGGATTGAACGTTCGGGTCAACAGATGCGACCGGAGCATCGGAGCAAGGAGAGACGACAGTGAGCGGAGAGCGTGACGAGCGATGGGTGCTGTTTGCCCTTGCCGCGATTGCCGTCGGCTACTTCATCTTCCTCAAGCACGACGTGATACAACTGGACCGGGCGCTGATTCGCAAGCTGGGCTCCGCCATTCCGTACGGAGCGGCTCCGCTCTTCGCGGTTCTGAGTGCGATCTGGAAGAAGCGCAAAGCCGCTGAGGCACGGAGACAGTGGGACGAGGGCGCGCTCCGGGAGGGCATCGTTCGGGAAGAGACGGGAGTCAACGTCCGCTTCGTGAACGGGAAGAGAACCCGACCCTTCAGAGCCGATGTCAGACTCACACGCGCGGCGTTCTACGTTTTCGACAAGTCCGGCAAGCGGGATCCGATGCGATTCGTCATCAATCTCGAATCGGTGAACGAACTCGGTGTCTTCGATGCGAGGCTTGATAGAAAAGGTGGGGGTCCAGTCACCGTGACCGTTCGGATAGTGGGCAAGGCCAAGATGGGGGTGGAGCTCACGAGCATCAATCCTGAGGGCTGGTGGGTGGATATCAGAAGGGCGCTCCGTTTGAGTTCAGATCCGAGATTCTCAGACCTGATAGACAGCGATACAGCAGAGTGAAAGAGGAGCCATATGAAGAGCTACATCTTCAGGGAGTATGATATTCGCGGCGTCGTCGGCACGGAGCTTACCGATGACGTCGTGCGCGACATCGGCCGTGGTTTTGGCACGTACGTGAGACGGCACGGCGGGAAGACCATCTCTCTGGGTGGGGACGTCCGTCACTCGACCGGACCCTTCATGGCTCTTGTCACCGAGGGTGCCAACTCGGTGGGAATCGATGTTGTGGATGTAGGCATAGTCCCGACGCCGGCCCTCTACTTCACGCTGTACGAGCTCCCGGTTGATGCCTCCATGATGATCACGGGCAGCCACAACCCTCCCGACATGAACGGTTTCAAGATGAACATGGGCAAGGCATCGGTCTTTGGTGAGGAGATCCAGAAGATTCGGAAGCTCATCGAGGACGCCGATTTCGAGACGGGGGAGGGTGGCCGTTCGACCGCGGAGATACTCGACACATACACGAAAGCGGTGAGTCAGCGCATCCACCTCGAACGCCCGCTCAAGATCGTAGCGGACTGCGGAAACGGGTGCGCGAGTCTCGTGGCCAAGGACCTTCTGACGGGACTCGGGTGCGAGGTGATCTCGCTCTTCTGCGAGCCGGACGGGGACTTCCCGGGTCATCACCCCGACCCGACTGTGATGGAGTACATCACCGATCTCATCGCGGCGGTCAAGGAGCACGGCGCCGATATCGGCATCGGCTACGATGGTGATGCCGACCGCGTAGGCGTGGTTGATGAGAACGGAGAGGTCGTCTTCGCCGACAAGATTCTTGCGCTTCTTGCTCGGGAGGTTCTTGCGAAGGGGCCGGCCGAGATCATCTTCGACGTGAAGTGCTCGCAGGCGCTGATCGAGGATATCAGCGCGCACGGTGGGACGCCGACCATGTGGAAGACGGGCCATTCGCTTCTCAAGCAGAAGATGCGGGAGACCGGGGCGCCGATCGGGGGAGAGATGAGCGGGCACATGGTCCTGGCCGACGACTTCTACCCGATCGATGACGCCATCTACGCATCCTGTAGAATACTCCAGATGCTGTCACGGACCGACGAGACGCTCTCCCAGATGGTGAGCACGATCCCGAAGTACTACGCGACTCCGGAGATACGTGGTGAAACAGTCGACGACGCGATCAAGTTCGAGATGGTCAGAAAGGCCGTGGAGTTCTTCAAGGCGAACTACGACGTCATAGACGTCGACGGCGTCCGGATCCTTTTCGGAGACGGCTGGGGCCTGGTCAGGGCGTCCAACACGCAGCCGGTCATCGTGATGCGTTTCGAGGCCAAGACCAAGGAACGCCTCGCTGAGATCCAGGAGATCGTGACCCGTAAGCTCAGTGAGTACGGAGAGATACGCTACTAGAAGCCGCTGTGAATACACCAAGACTCTCTCCGTCTAAGGATGCTGCGAGGGACCATGCCTGAGCGCGACCCTAGGGAACTCGAACTCGATCTTGAGAAGGTCCGAGCGAGCCAGGCCGGCGATCGCGAGGCGTTCGATTATCTCATAACGAAGCACAAGGATATCGTCTACGCCGTCGCATTCAGGTTTGCCAAGGATCAGGATCTCGCCCTGGATCTCGCACAGGATGTCTTCATCAGGGCGTTCAAGGGAATCAAGAGCTTCAAGGGACGTTCGAGATTCTCAACCTGGCTCTACCGCGTCGCGATCAACACCTGCATTGACTACACGAGGAAGCAGTCGCGATCAGTCTCATCGCAGGCGGTTCCTGAAGAGGTCGCGGAGTACGCGGACAGCGAACCGATCGGGATCAGGCCTCCCCGAGGGCCGGCGAGGAAGGCTCTGACATCGGAACTCGGAGAGCAGATTCAGAAAGCGGTCGACGCGCTCCCCGAGTATCACAAGTCCGTCTTCGTCCTCTACGAGATAGAGGGAATGCCGTACAAAGAGATAGCCGACGTCGTGGGATGCTCGATAGGAACGGTCATGTCGCGACTGCACTACGCTCGAAAGAAGCTCAGAACGATGCTCGAGCCGTACGTAGAGGCCGGGCTTGATGTGAAAACGGATATTGGAGACGAGTAGACGATGAAGATGACCTGCCGCATAGGGCGCTATTTGACGGCCTACGCCGACAACGAACTCTCCGAAAGGCTGACTCGCAAGGTCGAGAGACATCTCGCATCCTGTGAGGATTGCGCGAGGGAGCTTGACTCAATCCGCGGCTTTGATAGAATCCTGAGAGAGGCGCCGGCGGCGCCTGTGGTCACGGATGAGCAGTGGGCGCGATTCGATCGCATCCTCTCCCAGGAGCTCGACAGGGTGGAGAGGAAGGCCTCGCGGCCCGTTCGGATTCGCGAAGCCAGGCCCGTTCACGCGGACCCGCGCCGGCGGGCTCTTGCCGCGGCCGGTGTCTGCGCCATGGCCGTGCTTGCGTTTGTTGTCATTGGTCCATTGGGGATCATAGGCGGGTTCACCGGTTCCGGTGGTGGCAACTCCTGTATCGTTGAGTCGCTCGAGACGCCGTCGGTCGGCTACACACCGATGGCCTTCACATCGAACGACCCCGAGATGACAATCATCTGGGTGTTCGCCGAAGAGGTGGACGGGAGTATCAGAGGAGACGGCCCCGGCGCGATGTAGTTGGTGGTTGCTCGTTCCATTGGTTGCTGACGCACACGCATGTCGAGGGAGATGTGTGAAGCGTTGTTTTACGCGTGAATCTCATGAGGGATACCATGCGAACCGTTGCTAGGACTTTGCTCACAACTCTGGTCGTCGTGATGGCGCTCTCCTCGCCGTCACTCGCGAAGGACGTGACCATCGAGGTGACGTCTATCGCCGCGGCAACGGTTTCGCCCGAAGCTCTCTCCAGGTCAGGCGGACCCATCATAGACGCCAAGATCAAGGCGTTTGCGCCGAAACTTCAGTCACTCTTTGCCTACAACAGCTATTCGTTCCTCGGCCTCGCCAGATCTGAGACGGAGTTCGGCGATCCTATCAGGCTGGAACTCCCCGAGCACTTCGTGCTTGAGGTAAGGCCCGAGCGGTTTGAGAAGAACGATATTGGTCGAATCGAGATGATGGTTACACTCATGAGGGATCTCCAGGCAGAGGTGACCGGAGCAGGACACGGTCGGCCCAGGGAGGAGATCATCCTGAGGACGAAGATTCGGCTCGAGAACGGTGGAACGGTGCTTCTCGGTGGTCCCCCGATCAATGGGGGGGTACTCATTCTAGCGCTTTCCGCAAGAGGGTAGACCCGCGCGCGGCATGACGATGTCTGACATGTGTGCGGGGATCGAAGCAGGAGGCTCTTCAGTTCCAGATGTGCACCCGGCCGGACCAGCGATGGTTCGGCCGGGTCTGTTTGTGAATACCCCTTCTCTCTTCGCGTCTAAAACATGAGCAGGGGGGATACGGGCACGATCAGCGGTGAGATCAATGGGATCGCGACACACCGCTTCAAGACCCCAGGGAGGTGATTACAATGACACGAGTGATAGCACTTCCAACATCCTGCCGATCCATTCGCTGGCTTCTGGCAGCCGCATTCCTCATGACGGTTCTCATTACGTCGATGGCTCATGCCGATGTGACCGTCGGCAAGGCAAGACCTTCCGCCCCCGTGGATCCACCGAAGACCGCCGTGGTTCCGGGGACCGGGGCCGTCGAGCCCGAGCATAAGCCTCCGCCTCCCAAACATCCGAACGTTGAGCACGTGTGGGATCCGCCGGGAGCTCCAGGGGGCGGCATTGTAATAGAGGGCGGTCCGGGACCAGCCGTGCCGCACGGTGGCGTCGTGATAAAGGGCGGCCAGGGACGCATCGTTGGTCCCTATCCGAACCAGGGCGGCTGGCATGATACACACGAGGTCTACTACCACTTCCAGCCTGGCGGACTTCGCATTGATACATGGGTGGATCGTGGTGAGTGGGGGACGTACCGACCGGGAGACGCGATATGGATCTACTTCCGAGTCAACCGACCCTGCTACGTAACGATACTCGACTACACAACTGATGGAAGGGTGGAGGTTCTCTATCCAAACAGGTGGTCCAGCTCATCTAGGGTCTATCCGGGACGCGTCTACAGAGTGCCGGATGATCGGAGAAACTCCCTCTACGTCGCTGGGCCGGGGGGCATCGAGACGCTCGTAGCCTGCGCTCACGAGCTCCCTTGGCCCAGAGGTTCACGTGGCCCCTGGCTTCCAACCTACCATTCATGGGTGTTCCACGGCTCGATCGGTGGCTGGGGCGGGCGCGCCGGTGTGGTGATTGAGGGTGGTCGTTCCTCCTCACCTCGCGGTCGCGTTGTTGCGGGCAAGCCCAGCGGCCGCGTTGTTGTCGGTGGATCCTGGAACTCGTGGAGTGACTGGTGGCCCGTCCACATCGACTGGCACTCCGACCCGGGCTATTGGGCGTACGATTCCGTCAGCTTCAGGGTGGCATCGGGCTACTGGGACGATGCTTACTGGGGCGGCTACCTGTGGGAGCAGGACGATTGGGACGACGACGATTGGGACGAGGGTTCGTGGAACGGTGGTTCGTGGAACGATAGCTCGTGGAACGACACGTCGTGGAATGGCGGTCCGCAGTATGAAGATCCGTGGGATGACGGCTCGTGGGGCGGCGAGTGGCAGGGAGGGTTGCTCCTGAACGACCACTTCCGCATGAAGCGTCCGTCTGATGCGTATCTCAAGGAGCTGCGTTGCCGCGGCGAGACTGCATATCTGTCTATCGATTGCACCGAGAGCAGACGCGGGGATCCGACGGAGATAATCGGGCGACTGAGCTGGAACGACGGCTGGGGAGGAGAGACGCTCTTCAGACTGGATGTTGAAGGCAGGCACGGTGAGATCCCAAGGGAGGGACGCGTCTTCACCACCACCAAGGGACCGCTCAGTGTCGAGATAGAGATTACCGATGTCAAGTTGATCAAGGCCAGTCCCTGGAAACCCAGTCGCATCAAGTCGATCAGGTTCAGGGTCAGGGCAACTGGCTGCCGATGAATTGCAGTGGTGTTCGATCGTCCCATGCCACGCGCGGCTGGCCCGGGAATGAAGAGTCGGGTTGGAGAGAGGCTGGACGAGAGGAGGTCTTGAAGATGAGACCAACAGTGCGGAAATTATGGCTGCTCGTAGCCGTTGTGATTCTAGCGGCAGTCACATCCGGGTGCATAGTCTGCCCGTGGTCCTGGGACTGTGATCACTACCCGCCCAGGATGGCGCAGATTCACGTTTACGCGCTCGACTACTACACGGGCATGCCCATCAATTGGGCGTCGGTCGATCTCGAAGAGGCTGACTGGTGGAGCTGGAACTACGTAGGAACATGGACCGTCAACGGCGCGGGCTACACCCCGGTCTTCGGCGGATATCTCTACTACCACGGCAATGGGGGTCCAGAGGACAGGGTCTTCAGAGTCACTGTCTACGCAGCGGGTTACCAAGCGGAGAGCTACACACTGGAGCTTGACTACAACCGTCCGAGTGAGAGCCTCTACTTCTACATCGTTCCGTTCCCCGCCGCCGAGCGAGGAGAGGAACTCGGTGATGAGGAACTCGAGCCGGGCAAGGTGTTTGAAGGTGGACCGCGGGAAGACGAGCCACGCCAGGCAGGCTAGCCCGCGCGCTTGAGACCGGACAGGACGCGGGTAAACTCCTCCACCCGCTTATCCCAGCTGTTCGGGAGCGCAATCTTCTCGCGAATCGATCGGCGGCGTTCATCGTCGCCGATCGCCTTTTCTACCGCGGAAGCGAACTCACCGGGATTCGAGGCGATGTAGATGTCGCCCTCATGTCGCCGGACCTCCTCAGAGAATGGGGTCGAGACGACGTTGAGATCCATCGCCGCGTACATGTAGAGTTTATTGGGGTTGATGGCCTCCGTCAGCGGCGTCATCACGAACGGCGCGATTCCCACCACAGCGGATGACATGAAGAGCGGGAGCTTCTCATACTCGATTCT
The DNA here is from genome assembly GCA_030630395.1 of Candidatus Eiseniibacteriota bacterium. Lineage (GTDB taxonomy): Bacteria > Joyebacterota > Joyebacteria > Joyebacterales > Joyebacteraceae > Joyebacterum. Next base: position 559 of record DAOVNE010000036.1, on the reverse strand, counting down.
CCCGGTGAAGAGTATGGAATCCGGGAACGCCTGTTCGAGAGCCTCCCTCTCGGCCCTCGCCGAGTCGAAGATCCTACCGCTGAGAACAAGGCCCGTGCGCCTGTCGCGCGCCGTGACCGCCTCGAGAACGCGCCGCAGGACCCCGAAGTCGAGCCTGCCGTCTATCGATCCTACGTAGATCACCAGATCCTCGTAATCCGAGAGCCGGCTTTCGGCTATGACCGCGGGAAGCGGAGTCTCCTGCTTCCCCTTGAACGTGGCAAGGTCTACACCGTTGCCGATGAGGCGCCCGCGACCGCACTCGTCCCTCAGATGCTCCGACGAAGCGACGACCTCGTCCACAACCGACGTCATCGTACGGAACATCCCCTCCGCTTCTTCCCGGCAGCACGGGTAGAACTGGGGGTGGAGATCGTTGCAGTCGTAGATGACCGGGACGCCCGCTTTCTGGATGTCGGAGACAAACGGGGCCGCCCAGATATAGGAGCAGACGACGACGTCGGGCCTGAACGTCTCTACCGCACGAAGCACCGAGCGACGACCGAGGGCTGTCAGGAAT
>DAOVNE010000301.1 GCA_030630395.1 Candidatus Eiseniibacteriota bacterium | reverse complement strand
TCTCCATTTTCCTAATCAGTTGTCTGTGTCACCACTGGACTCAGTCGAGACGGCTGCGCCTACGGAGTCCGCGTTAGAGCCAGAATCCGAGTCCGATTCCGTCGCCGTCGCCAGGATTTTCTTGAAACTCAACCACCCCGGTCGCGGCCTGAACCCGAGATCCACGTTGAGACCGTACATCGGGTTGTTCTCCTCGTTGTCGGTCTCAATCACCCGGGCGCCATGCTCCTTTGCGAAGCGGATCGCCCGGACCTTGAGTCCCGTCGCGATGCCTCTGCGACGGTGACTTCTCACGACACCCGTCAGGCCTGTTCCCAACCTGTCGGGAGAGGCCAGCCGCTTCCAGAACGCGGTCACACCGACGTACGCCCCACCGTCCACGGCGACGAACCAGGCGTCCGGCAGAAACGAAGGGCTATCGAGCCACTTCAGAAACTGCTCGAACGGTTCCTTCGTAACGGGATCCGGCGACGGCACATCCTGCATGAGTTCGTAATCGAGCTCCCACATCCTCTCGCGAAGCCTGGGATCGATGGCGTCGAGCTCCGTGAATGTCTTCATCTCAATACCCTGCTCGAGCACCTTCTCCTCGGCTCCACTGAAGCGCTCCTCATCGAAATCCGCAAGCGTGAGCCAGGAAACCTCACCGCGCATCGTCTGCTCGTACCCACGTGACTTGAGGAAGCGGACTCCCTCGGGTTGATCCTCTCGTGCGTGCGAAGTGATCATCGTTGGCTTGAGTTCGCGTGCGCTCAGAATCCCCGCGGCATGATCGTACAGGCTCGATCCGATCCCCTGTCTCTGCCGGTCCGGCGACACCCTCACCTGGATGAAATACTTGCCCGGAATGTGGCTCCACGACGACTCGCCGCACGACATGTAACCCACGATCACCCCGTTCTCCTCTGCCACGAAGCGCTCGAACATGTACTTCCTGTCCCGTGCCCCGTCCCAGTACCTCGTTCCTTCGACCGACGATGGCTCGTCGGGCCAGATGGCGTTCACAAGCGAGATCATGGCCTCGTAGTCAGCGTCCGAATAGTCGAATTCTCGTACCTTGAACATCCCTTTGCTCCTCATCGCGGCAGTGATAGGCCGCACATGTTTATGACTAATGATCACCACCTGGATCCACCAATCCGTTCCAAGTGGGTACAGGCGTAGGCAGAGTTATGGGCTCCGCCGAAAACCGCAATATCGTGATGTCGCTGGATCTACTGTCTTCCGAGAGGTGGCCCCCAGCGTCTGTCCGGGAACCCCAAGGCATCGTCGGGATCTGGACAGCTAGAGGACTGGTCTCTCGAGGCGCGATATCACGCGGCCCGCCTTACTAATGTCAGACATCAAGCACCTCCTCTATGCTCTAGACCTTTGACGATTGAAGAACCTATACCTTGAATTCGAATCATATCGTTATGTTGGAATGCTCGTCAAGCAAAAACGTTGAACGAAGGCGGAGCTCTCGATACTCCACCACGCCGCACCATCCCGCTCTAGGCAACCACGACCTTGATGAGATTCGTCGTACCCGGCGTGTACAGAGGAAGGCCGGCCGTGATGACGAGCCGCTCGCCCTTCCGGACAAGCCCGGTCGTGAGGGCCAGGTGAACCACGCGCTCCTCGATCGCTCCATCGCCGTCACCTGATTCGGCCATGACCGGAACCGTGCCCCAGACCATTGCCAGCTGCCTGTAGGTCTCCCGCCGGGGCGTCGCCGCGATCACCGGCTGTGCCGGTCGGTGCCGCGCCACGAGGCGTGCCGTGCTTCCTGTGTATGTGAAGGTGACTATCGCCGCCGCATCAAGCTCTCGCGCCATCCTGCAGGCTGCCCGGGCCACCGATTCCTCCGGCTTCAGGCCGCTCTCCTCGTCATACATCGACAGCCACCGCTCGTGAGGAAGACTCTCCTCTGTGCTTTCGGCAATCCTGTTCATCATCTCCACCGCCAAAACAGGGTAACTCCCGATCGCGGTCTCCTCGGACAGCATGACGGCATCGCTCCCGTCGAGGATGGCGTTTGCGACATCCGTCACTTCGGCTCTTGTGGGCCGCGGATTGGTCTGCATCGACATGAGCATCTGTGTCGCCGTGATCACCGGTTTCGCCGCCCGGTTGGCTTTCTCGATGATCATCTTCTGGATACTCGGAATCCGCTCGATCGGAACCTCTACGCCCAGGTCTCCTCTCGCCACCATCACACCATCAACCTCTGCGAGAATGCCGTCGAGTTCGGCGAGAGCCTCACGCCTCTCTATCTTCGCGATAACCGGGATCTGCCCGGACACGTCTCCCATGGCGTCACGAACGGCGCGTATGTCACGAGCGCTACGTACGAACGAGACCGCCACATAATCCACGCCTGCGGCGATTCCGAAGGCGAGATCCCGGCGGTCCTTTTCAGAGAGGACCGCGGCGGATATGGAGCGTTCCGGAAGATTGACACCCTTCTGCGCCCCAAGCGTGCCGCCAACCACGACCGTGCAATCGATCGCCGTCTTGCTGACGCGCTCGACGGCGAGTTCGATCGTTCCATCGCTGAGCAGGATGGTGTCTCCGGAAGCCACATCTCCCGGGAGCCCCGCATACGTGACAGAAACCTTCCCGGCATCGCCCGGGACATCAAGAGTGGTCAGGGTGAAGGGCCGCCCGGTAACGAGCATGACGGGACCGTCAGCCAGTGGTCCGGTTCGGACCTTGGGGCCGGCCAAATCCTGAAGAACAGCTACGGGGTGATCAAGATCGCGAGATGCTTCGCGGATGAGATCGATGACGGCGCTGTGTTCGGCCTTGGTCCCGTGCGAGAGATT
>DAOVNE010000333.1 GCA_030630395.1 Candidatus Eiseniibacteriota bacterium | reverse complement strand
TGCTCCTGGACGGAGGATACGAGTACTGGATCTCGGCCGGGGGAAGTGCTGAGACCGACGCGCAGGTAATACCAGCCACTCACTGGGAGGCGTCCCCGGCAGCAGAGTTCCTGGCAACATCCGAGTACGTGGAGAGCACCTACGGTGTTCGTGGGTTCGAGATCATCGACACGCGGGGCAGTCGTAGCTGGGAGGGCCCCGTGGACGATCCCTCGATCGGTCCGGCAGGTAGAGTGGGGCACATCCCGCACAGCCTCCAGTTCGACTTCAGTGAGTTTATCGGCAACGGTGGCCTCCTGTTCCCGCCCACTGAGTGTCGAGAGATCTTCTCGTTTCTTGGTCCACGCAAGTCGAGTCGCATCAATCTGCAGGATGAGTTCATTGTCCACGGAGACGGAAGTGCCGGGAGCGGTGCTTTGGGCTACTACCTTCTAAGACTGGCCGGCATGGCTCACGTGAGGTACTTCCCGGCCGGCTGGAGCCAGTGGGTCTCGGACGAGAGCCACCCCATCGTGCGGTTCATCGGCGCAGACGAACTCAAGATTCTCGTTGAGCGAGAGCAACGCTGGCCGTGGGCCGACTCCCCGATGGAGGCGTTTGTCTTCCTCGATGTGCGCCACGAGGGAGATCACTCGAAGGGACATATCCCCGGATCCGTCGTTCTCAGCTCGAGGCTTGTCGCCGACTCACTCGATGTGTATATGGACCGCTATTGGCCGGGAGCTGATCGGACGACGATGCCGTTCGTATCCTACTGCTACGGTCCGGAGTGCATCCGGAGCCGGCACACTTCGACTGACGCGGCGCGAGCAGGGTTCCGCGACATCCAACGCTTCTACGGTGGTATGGTCGAGTGGCGCGAGGTCTCGGGCCGCATCGCGAAGTAGCGCCGACGTATCGGCGCGCTGTGGAATGGCGCCGACGGACGCAGAGTAGCGCAGACGGGCGCAGAATCGCGCCAATTGACGCAGAAACCCCGCCCGGTGCATGCTGTCCGGGCGGGGTTCATTCAATGTCTTGTCGTGCCCCTGGTTCTCATGAATCAGCTGAGCGTTTTCTCTAGAAGCCGAACATGCTCTTGATCTTGCCCCACGTGCTCTGCTCTGTGGGACTTGGCTCTTCGGTGATCTCGATGTTGAGACCGATCTCCTCGATGTGGTACGTGATGCCATCTGTCAAGGTTACGTAGTCGCACTCGCTCAGGATGCCGTCGCCGTTGTCATCCCAGCCGGTGACTTCCCACTCCTGACAGAAGACCGGGTACACTTCGTGCCATATCTCGCCCGTCGGGTCGCCGCCCGTGGGCTCGATCGGCTCTACCCAATGCTCGTCGCCAGGCACCGTCGGGACAAGCCAATACGTCGGACCAGCCCAGTCGATGTGGTAGCGGACGCCGGCGAGGATGATGACGTCGCATACGCTGACGATGCCGTCACCGTTGTCCTCATAGGCGTCCTGGTGGTCGACGACGCAGAAGTTCGGGTGAAGCTCGTGCCAATCGGAGCAGTTGGGGGGAATCGGGTCGAGGACGGGTGCCCCCACGAACTCCATATGCCGCTGCGCAGCAACGGGCACGACGAGCAGTGCGATAACAGCTATGACCGCACAGATTCGCATGATGCCCTACCTTTCATAACTCTGGGCGCTGGCCACACGCCAGCCACCCAGCGAGCGCCTCTCGAGCAGACGCTCGAAGCCGGGGACGACAAAGACATCCAGAAAATACCACAGTCCTGATGGTAAGTCAATAAGGAAGTGGGAGATGCGAGATATGGCTGATAGCTCCGTTGACCACCCGCCAGGGTGGGAGAACCGATCCGCTGTGGTCCCACGACCCACAGGTTGTTGAGCAAGAGTCAGGCCTGTCTCGATCCCAATCGCATGTCAGGCTTGACCCTGCTGGTACAGCAGTCTAATATTAGTAGGGTTGCAGGAACGCAACCACAAGGGCAAGGAGTTCGTGGCCATGGCAAACAGACGCGACAAGTCGCCAGGGGAACACCGTGACACCGGCTGCGAGGACGTGATCCTCGACAGCATCGCGGAAGGAGTCTTCACCGTTGATTCCGACTGGCGAATCACCTCCTTCAACCGTGCCGCCGAGAAGATCACAGGGACCGCGCGGAACGAGGCGATCGGACGCCAGTGCTGGGACGTGTTTCGGGCCAGCATCTGCGAATCTGCCTGTGCTCTGAGGGAGACGATGGAGACGGGGGAGCGTGTCGTCGGGCGGCAGGTGTACGTGATCAACTCAGCGGGTGATCGTGTGCCGATCAGTGTGTCAACGGCACTCCTCAGGGACGACGCGGGAGAGATAATCGGCGGAGTGGAGACCTTCAGGGATCTCAGTGTTGAGCAGGAACTCAGACGGGAGCTTGAGAGGCGCTACACGTTCTCCGACATGATCGGCAGGGATGATCGTATCCAGGAGCTGTTCGCAATGCTCCCGGATATCGCCGAGAGCGGGAGCACCGTTCTCATTCAGGGCGAGAGCGGCACGGGCAAGGAACTCCTCGCTCTGGCGATCCACGGCTTGAGCTCTCGAGC
>DAOVNE010000195.1 GCA_030630395.1 Candidatus Eiseniibacteriota bacterium | reverse complement strand
CTGGCGGATGCAGCACGTGAAGGTGGACTGGAATTCTAGTCGGTTGCCCTCGGGAGGGAGTAAACGTTCGATGGCTATGAGACAGCCAAGAGGCAGAGGAGGCCGGGACCGCGCACGCGATCCCAGGGTTCCTGAGTTCGAAGAGCGCGTCATTCACATCAACCGTGTTGCCAAGGTTGTGAAGGGTGGACGACGGTTTGGTTTCAACGCTCTGGTGGCCGTGGGTGATGGTAAGGGGAAGGTCGGTATCGGTCTTGGTAAGGCCAACGATGTTCCCGAGTCCATCCGCAAGGGCACAGAAGTCGCGAAGAAGAACATGGTCACGATAGCGTTGATCGGTCCGACCGTCCCGTTTGAGGTCATCGGCAGGTTCGGAGCCGGCAGAGTCCTCGTACGGCCGGCGAGTCCGGGTACCGGGATCGTGGCCGGCGGCAAGGTCCGCGCGGTCATGGAGTGTGCAGGTGTGAAGGACGTGCTTGCCAAGTCGCTCGGCTCCAACAATCCGCACAACGTAGTCAAGGCTACTATGGAAGCCCTGAAGGAAATGCGTTCAGCTGCGGATGTTGCGAAGGAGAGAGGCTTGAGCGTTATGGAGATGTTCGATGCGACCAAGGGGGCGGACGATGCCGGGTAAGGTGAAGATCCGCCAGATCAAGAGCACCATCGGGCGCAACGTGAAGCAGAAGAAGACGATTCGGGCACTCGGGATCAGACGTATGCACCAGGAAGTTGTGCTGGAAGGCACTCCGCAGGTGCGAGGTATGATCACGAAGGTCCTGCATCTTCTGAAGGTTGAGGAGTTGGGTGAGTAGGATCGGCCTGCACAACCCAAACCCTAACGAGCAAGGATGACACTACGATGAGGTTGAATGAGCTCAAGCCTGCTGAGGGCTCTCACAAGACCAAGCGTCGCGTGGGTCGCGGTCCGGGTTCCGGGCGCGGCAAGACAAGCGGACGCGGGCACAAGGGCCAGAAGTCGCGGTCGGGCGGGAACATTCCTGCCTGGTTTGAGGGTGGACAGATGCCTCTCACGCGGCGCGTGCCCATCAAGGGTTTCAGGAACTACACGAGGAAGACATACGAGGTCATCAATATCAGTGACCTCGAGCGGTCGGGTCTGGAGGGTGAGGTTACGGTGGATGTGCTCCGTGCGAGCGGCATAGTCTCGGGTTCGAGAAAGCCCGTGAAGGTGCTGGCGAACGGTGAGATCTCAAGGTCGCTCAGTCTGAAGGTCAATGCAATCAGCGCGAAAGCGCGCGAGAAGGTCGAAGCAGCCGGCGGTACTGTCGAGCTGATCAAGTAAGGTAGAGAAAGGCACCAGTCATGCCCAACGTGTTTCAGAGCCTCAAGAGCATCTTCAAGATCCCCGAGCTGAAGCGGCGTGTGCTCTTCACGCTCATGATCCTGATTGTCTACAGGGTCGGCGGACACGTGCCGACTGCAGGCGTCAACGGGAGTGCGCTGTCGGTCTACTTCAAGTCGCAGCAGGGTTCCTTCCTGGGTCTCTACGACATGTTCGTGGGGGGCGCCTTCTCGAACGCCACCATCTTCGCGCTGGGCATCATGCCGTATATCAGTGCGTCGATCATCTTGCAGCTTTTCTCTGCGGTCGTTCCGTACTTCGAGAAGCTGAGCAAGATGGGCGAGGAGGGGCGCAAGAAGATCACGCAGTACACGCGCTACGGGACCGTTATCCTGGCACTAGTGCAGTCGTTCGCGATGAGTACGTACTTGCAGCACCTGCCTTCAGTGGAGGGGCTGCCGATCGTGCCGTCGCCGGGTCTCGGATTCACGCTCCTTACCATGCTCACAATGACGTCGGGTACCGTCTTCATCATGTGGCTCGGCGAGCAGATAACCGACAGGGGCATTGGGAACGGCATATCCCTCATCATCTTCATAGGTATCGTGGCGAGATATCCGCACGACTGGCTGAACACGTTCCGCGCCGTCAGGCTCGGTACGCTGAGCGTCGTCGGTCTGATCTTCCTGGGCGCCGTCATGGTCGGCATCATCGCCGGCGTGGTTATCATGACGCAGTCGCAGCGCAGGATTCCGGTTCAGTATGCGAAGAGGGTGGTGGGTAGAAAGGTCTACGGTGGACAGAGCACGCACATACCGCTGAAGCTCAACACAGCAGGCGTTATTCCGGTCATCTTCGCGCAGGCCATCATCATGTTCCCTGCAACGCTGGCAGGTTTCATGACCGGCAGCACGATCATGCAGGACGTGGCGGCAGCTCTTCAGCCGGGCCAGTGGATTCACACGACGCTGTATGTGCTTATCATCATATTCTTCGCGTATTTCTACACGGCGATCGTGTTCAACCCGGTGGATCTGGCCGACAACATGAAGAAATACGGTGGCTTCATCCCCGGCAAGCGCCCGGGCAAGAAGACCGCCGAGTATATCGACAGCGTTCTGACGAGGATAACGCTTCCAGGATCCATCTTCCTGGCGTTCATCGCGGTCCTGCCGTACTTCCTGATGCAGAAGCTCAACGCGCCGTTCATGTTCGGTGGCACAGGCCTTCTCATCGTCGTCGGCGTCGCGCTCGATACGCTGTCGCAGATTGAATCGCACCTCCTCATGCGGCACTACGATGGCTTCATAAAGAAGGGCAAGCTGAGGGGTCGCAAGCGCTAAGAGACATTTTCCCGCACCGGTCGTAGGGGCTTTCGGCACGACCGAGCGGAGATGGAAGCAGTCAGGGGTTAGTTGTGATTGTTGTGTTGCTGGGAGCACCCGGTGCAGGGAAGGGTACTCAGGCAAAGCGAATAGAGGCGGCGAGGGGATTCAGGCATGTCTCGACCGGTGACCTCCTGAGGGGGGCGGTCGGGGAGGGAACCGAACTCGGGATCCTCGCGGGCAAGTACATGGATGCAGGCAGTCTCGTGCCCGACGATGTCATGCTCGGACTCCTGAATGCGCTCCTGGATCGCGGGAGTCAGGGAGCTGGAGTTATCCTGGATGGCTTCCCGCGGACTGTGCCTCAGGCGAAGGCGCTGGATCACCTGCTTGAGGATCGTGGCGAGAAGATTTATCGGGTCATCTTCCTCGATATCAAGAGAGAAGATGCGGTAGAGAGACTGTCGAGTCGCGTCTCATGCCCGAAGTGTGGAAGCATACACAATCTTGCGACGAGTCTGCCGAGGGCGGACGGCTCCTGTGACGCTTGTGGTGGGCCGCTCTTCCGCCGACCGGACGATGAACCGGAGAAGATCGAGCGCAGGTTTGAGCAGTTCCAGAGCGAGACCCATGCGACGATTGAGTACTACCGTTCGCAGGGCAGGCTTGACACAGTTGATTCCGGTCGTTCAATAGATGAGGTCCGGGAAGCGATAGACGAGATTCTCGACCGCAACAGCGGACCGCAGGCGGCAGGATGATCAACATACGAAGCAGCGAAGAGATCGAGCTCATACGTGGAAGTGCAAGGCTGGTCGCCCAATCCCTCGACCTGGCGGCCGAGCTGATCAGACCGGGAGTGACCACGGGCGAGCTCGACAGGGAGATTGAAAGTTTCATAAGAAGCCACGGAGGCGCCCCGGAGTTCAAGGGGTTCCACGGCTACCCGGCGGCGATCTGCGCCTCGATAGACGAGGAGGTCGTGCACGGGATTCCGGGGGAGAGGATCCTTGAGGAAGGGAGCATCGTCGGCATCGACATCGGCGTTCGGAAGAACGGGTATGTCGGCGACGGTGCGAGGACCTTCGCCGTTGGGGAGGCATCCGAAGAAGTGCTGAGCTTGGTCGGAACCACCCTCGACGCACTTCTCAAGGGACTCGAGGTCGTCAGAGAAGGGGTGCATCTCTCTGACGTGTCTCATGCCATCCAACAGGTCGCGGAGGCGAAGGGATACTCCGTGGTCAGGGCGCTTGCGGGACACGGTGTCGGAACTGAGTTGCATGAACCGCCCGAGGTCCCAAACTACGGTCCCCCTGGGTTCGGGCCTGTTCTTAAAGTCGGCATGGTGTTGGCGATCGAGCCGATGGTGAATGCAGGCGTGGCTGGAGTGAGAACACTGGAGGACGGGTGGACGGTCGTCACCGCCGACAACCGGATGTCGGCGCACTTTGAGCACACCGTGGCAGTCGGTGCCGAGGGCGCGGACATACTGACCGTCGTATGAT
>DAOVNE010000171.1 GCA_030630395.1 Candidatus Eiseniibacteriota bacterium | reverse complement strand
GATGTCTCTCGTCACGCGTAGCTGACACGCTAGTCCCTCAGGCACATTTCCTCAAGCGACGACGCGGCCAGTGTTTCCACGAGCATCGTCCTGTACTCGGCCGTCGCCCTTACATCATCTATCGGACTAACGGCCTCGACCGCGAGCCGCGCCACGGCACCAACAAGCGCCGGTCGGTCCTTTGAAGACGCCCACTCCGATTCGAAGAGCTCCTCGGCCGCCCTCGCTCGCACGACCGTCGGTGCAACCGAGCCGAAGGCCAGTCGCACTGTTCCGGCCTCAGGATCGAACGTTGCTCCGACCGACACTATCGCGATGGCGAGCGCGTTTCGCTGCCCCACCTTGCGGTAGTAGCTCCCGGCATCGGAGCCAGGTAGATCAAACGAGATTCCGGTGATGAGTTCGTCACCGGCCAGTGTCGTCAATCCGGGTCCCTTACAAAACCCCGCAAGCGGGATGATCCTGCGCCCGTGCACCGACTGAATGTGTACATCAGCGTCCAGGGCCGCGAGCGCCGTCACACTGTCGGCCGCAGGTGATGCGTTCGCGACATTCCCTCCGACCGTTCCGCGAGACCGTGTCTGCGCGGAGCCGACTGCGGCGCATGCGAGAGCAAGCAACCCTACTCTCTCGCGTACCAGAGGGTGCGCCGCGATCTCAGCATGCGTGGCAAGTGCGCTGAGTTCAATCCGTCCTTCTGCGACTGTGACGCCCGCATGCTCACGCGCCAGAGAGAGATCAACAAGCACGTCCGGCCTCGACACACCCTTATGGATGAGTACGGCCAGATCCGTCCCACCGGCTATGAGCTTTCCGGATTCACCGGCGTCGCCGATGGCGGCCACCGCCTCATCCAGGCTCTTCGGATGTCGCCACACCGGCTCGTACACTGCATCATCTCCCCGGTAGAAAGCCCCGTGACAAAAGAGCCTCGAGCACCCCGCCGGCGACGGCCAGAGCCTTGTCGGAGACGGTGGCAGGGTCGATTACGCTCCCCCGCGGATCGATATCTCCGGTCTTCTGCCCCTCCCTGAGTTCCACGCCGTCCGAGATGAGACCGCGGATCACTCCGTCCGTCCGCGCGAGAACCGCCTCACCTCCGGCCTCACCGAGCTTGTCACCGGCCTTGACCAGATCTCCGATTCGGCGCGTCGACCGGAATGTACCGCTTGCCGGCGAGCGCACTATCCGCTTCTCACTCACTCCCAGCACGGCGCCGGGGATGCCGGTGTCGGGCTCAGCAGATCCGGCTCGGATGACCCTACCCAGTCTGTGCCCCCGGTTGGTCTCGATCACGAGATCAACGTCCCGGCCGGCCTCGAATCCCGGCCCCAGTCCGATCGTGAGAGGGGCATCGTCTATGTCTGTGCCGAGGTTCCGCTTCGCCATCCTGGCGTCCACCACTGCGTCGGGACTCAGAATGTCGAGCGAACGTCCTTCCGGATCGACCACAACCGGCACCGGTTGACCTTTTCCATCGTCCGGGTTCCAGAGGCCCGGCCGGATGGAGGCGGTCTCAAGCTCGGGGAGCGTAGTCGATATCGAGGACAGCCCCTCAACGGACGCGCGCCCATCGAAGACTGCCTGGGCGAAGGAGACCTTCCTTCTGACGACCGTGGGGCGCTCTGCCTCGAGAACCACCACTCTGTAACCTGCGCAGGCGAGTCTGAGGACAACGCCGCTCCCCAGATCTCCCCCACCCCTCACTATTACCAGGCTATCCTGCTTCATCGATCCCTGTCCCGTCCCTTGAAACCGATCTTGTCCATCAGCTTCGCCGTGTCCCTGATGCCGTGCTTCACTGCTATTATCTCGGCCATGACACTGACCGCGATCTCATCGGGAGTCTCTGCACCTATGTCGAGCCCGATGGGAGCATGCACCGTCTCGAGTTCGGCGCGCGGCACTCCGTCGGCTTCGAGCTCTGCGAATGCTTTCCCGACCTTCTTCTCGCTTCCCAACATCCCAAGATAGGCAGGCTTCTTCCCGAGCAGCTTCTTCACCCAATCCTTGTCGAACCGGTGCCCCCTCGTCACCACAACCACGAGGGTCTCACTGTCGATCTTGAGATCGCTCTCAAGAAGATCCTCGTTCCCGACAAGTCGAATGTCCGCGAACGGGAACCGCTTCGCCGAGACCATCTCAGCACGATCGTCGACCGCCGTTACGCGAAATCCGGACTGCCTGGCCGCCCTCGCCACGGCGAGACCGACGTGACCTCCGCCTATAACGACAACCATCGGACCTGAGGCTATTGGCTCGAGGAAGATGTCCATGCCTCCGCCGCAGCTCATGTCCTGGTCCGGCCCCAGATCGTACGAGAAGAGCCGGCTCTCTTTCGAGCCGACCATGTTTCTCGCCTCCTCGATGACCGTGCTCTCGATCGCGCCACCGCCGACGGAGCCGAGGATACGACCATCTCCGTAGATGATCATCTTGGCACCGGCGCCTCTGGGCGTCGAACCGTCCGCACGCACAACCGTCGCAAGGACACCGGAGATTCCCTCTCGGTGCATCCGCGCCAGCTCTTCATAGATATCCGCAAGTCTGAGCGCCAAGGTCAGAACTCCATTCCGCTCGCGCGACCTTACTTACTTCCCGTCGATTCCGTTCTTCACGGCCTCGTAGTCATCCGCTTCGTCAACGTCAACCAGGAAACCGTCGTCGTCGATCGCCACTTCAACAGTACGGTCGGCGTTGTGCTCGATGATGTGTCTCGCTCCCGCGTCCCCGCTCAGGTCCTCGAGTTCATCTCTATAGGACCCATCGAGAAGGACGGGATGTCCGCGACGTCCCGCGTTCACCGGCACGACGATTGCCGCACCGTGCGCGTGGGAGTCGATCAGTCTATTCACATCCTCAGCGCGGAAGAACGGAGCGTCACCCAACGCGACCAGAATGCCGTCCGTGCCCCACGAACAGGCGCTGACGCCCTGCGCCAGAGATGTTCCCATCCCTTCGCTGAACCGCATGTTCCCGACAAGCTCAAGCCGCTCATCTATGATCCCGGAGAGCGCCAGGCCAACCTCGTCGGCATGAGCGCCGAGGACCACGATGACCTCGTCGATCTTGCTCGAAGCAAGAAGCTCGTCCACAACAAGCCGGATCATCGGAGTTCCCTTGATCGGGAGCGCCTCTTTCTTCTTCCCCATTCTCCGGGACTCGCCCGCAGCCAGTACGACCGCTGAAATCATGAGTACCTTCCACTCTGAGCGTGTGTGTGCCCGCTCTCTCGCCCACAGGGACGGCCGCAGTGGCCGCCCCCATGGCGCAGAGGGCCACAATTAGGCCATGTTCTTGCGGATGCTCTCGACCGCCTTCTCAATGTTCTCCAGGGAGTTGGCGTAGCTGAATCTGAGGTAGCCCTCTCCGTTACTGCCGAAGCAGGTGCCCGACAGGCAGGCCACGCCCGCGTCGTTGAGCATTCTGTCGGCGAGTACCTGTGACGGTATGCCGGTCTCCGTGATGTTCGGGAACACGTAGAACGCGCCCTTGGGCTTCAAGCACGAGAAGCCCTTGACGTCGTTAAGACCGTCCACGATCACGTCTCTTCTCTTCTTGAAGATGGCCAGCATCTCAGCGACCTTGTCCTGAGGCCCTTCCAGCGCCTCAACACCTGCGATCTGGACGAAGGTTGTCGCGTGAGAGTAGATGTTCGTGTTGAGCTTCGTGAACTTCTCAGCGATCGCCTTCGGCATGGCGGCGTAGCCAAGACGCCACCCGGTCATCGCGTATGTCTTGGAGTGCGCGTCCATGAGGATGGTGCGCTCCTTCATGCCCGGGTATGTCGCCACGGTGCGATGCTCTCCTTCGTAGACCATCTTGCTGTAGACCTCGTCGGAGAGGACGATGACGTCATTCTCCACCGCCAGCTCCGCGATGCGCTTGAGATCGCTCTCCTCGAGCACGCCTCCCGTCGGATTCTGAGGTGAGTTGATAATGAGCATCTTCGTCTTCGGGCTTATCTTCTCCTCGAGTTCAGCGATGTCGAAGCGGAAGTCGCGCTCCTCGCTGTACATGAGCGGGATCGCCTTCCCGCCGGCGAAATCGATGGCCGACTCGTAGATCGGATAGCCGGGGTTCGGATAGATGACCTCATCACCGTGGTCGACAAGCGCCAGGATCGGCAGGAAGATGATCGGCTTGCCGCCCGGAGTCATTACGATCTCGTCCGGTGAGTACTGAATGCCGCGGTCCTTCGCGAAGTGCTCACAGATGGCCTCGCGCACCTCCATGAGCCCCGCCGATGGACCGTAGTGGGTACGACCCGCCCAGATGGCGTCGACCGCCGACTGGCGGATGTTGTCCGGCGTGTCGAAGTCCGGCTCGCCGATCTCCAGATGGACGATATCGCGTCCCTGTGCCTCCAGCGCCCTCGCCTTCGCCAGAACTTCGAAGGCGGTCTCCGTTCCCAGCCTGTTCATTCTTTCTGCGAACATCGTGCTTCTCCTCTTTCCGGCCACGAGCTCGTGGCATTCGGTGTACGTGATACAG
>DAOVNE010000150.1 GCA_030630395.1 Candidatus Eiseniibacteriota bacterium | reverse complement strand
GCCGGCGGGCAGTTCGATCAGAATACCGCCTTCTTTGGCGGGGGAATCTACTGTTTCGGCGCTATGCCCGATGTATCCGGAGCACTGTTCACCGATAACGAGGCCTATCTCATGGGAGGAGCCATCGTCTGCGACGAGACGATGGCAGCCATCGACGAGTGCATCTTCACCGGGAACATAGGTGTTGAGGGCGCAGCGATTGCCACATACGGCAGTTTGAGCCCAAGCATCACGAACTCCACGCTCTCGGGCAATATCGCCGAGCCGGGCGACGCTGCCATATACGCGGAATCGAATCCGATCATCGGGAACACGATCATCGCCTTCACCGAGAACGGCGGCGCCATCGTCTGTGGCGGCGGGGCTCTCCCATTGATCACGCACTCCTGCTCGTTCGGGAACGCCGGCGGCGACAGTCTCTGCGGCAGCTATCACGACAACATGTTTGAGGACCCGCTCTTCTGCGACGCAGCAGCCGGAGACGTGAGTCTGCACGACGACTCCCCATGCCTGCCTGAGAACAATGTCTGGGCCGAGCTGGTCGGAGCCCTTGGGGCCGGCGGGTGCGGGCCGTCAACCGGTGTGGACCCGGCGGTCGTCCCGGCGAGTCTGGCCTTCTCAGCGCCATCACCTAATCCCTTCACAGCGACCACGACTATCGGCTATCATGTGCCGGTCGTGGAGGGTAGGCTTGCGATGGCCATCTATAGTGTGGGTGGTCGAGTCGTCAGGACGGTGATAGGCGACCAGGTCGACCCCGGTGCACACGTGTTCGTGTGGGACGGCACTGACGATGCCGGCGAGCAGGTCTCCTCGGGAGTCTACTTCATCAGGGCATCGCTCGGAAGCCAGAGAGCGGAGAGTCGCATTGTTCTCATCAAGTAGCAGGCCGCTGGATTGCCATCTGCCGGCTTGCCATAGGCCGGCTTGCCATCGGCCCGGTTTCCCTGAGGAGGGCGCCCTGTGAGAGCCGCACTCCTGACCTGCGCCTTTGCTGTTGTTCTCGCATCGGCTTCACCCACCGAAGCGGCGACGATCCATGTTCCCGCGCAGCAACCGAGCATCCAAGCGGGGGTAAGTGCCGCTTCACAAGGCGACACTGTGCTCGTTGCTCCGGATACGTACACCGGGCCGGAGAACCGGGACATCGACTTCGGCGGGGTTGGAATCACGCTCATCTCATCAGGCGGTCCTTCAGTCACGATCCTCGACTGCGGATCTTTGGGAAGAGGCTTCAATTTCCATAGCGGCGAGGACACGACGGCGATCGTTGGTGGGTTCACGATCCGGAACGCCACCACACCTCCGGGCGTCCGTTCGCTCGGCGGAGGGATCTACTGCTCCACTGCCTCCCCCATCATCATAGATTGCGTGTTCGAGGACTGCGTGGCCGATGACGGAGGCGCCATCTGGTCAAGCTCAAGCTCCGAGCCAACAATTGAGCACTGCTCGTTTCTTGGGAACACGGCGGACGACGGAGGGGCCATCCACACCGTGAGTTCGGGGGGAGTGATCAGGGACTGCACCTTCGAGGACAACACGGCCGAACTCGGCGGCGCCATACTGATCGGGTTCTTTGGAGAGCCTCTGATCGACGACTGCACATTCGAGGGCAACATCGCTGAGTACGGAGGTGGGATCTACTACATGAGCGCGGAGTCCAGCATCAGTGACTGCGTCTTCTACGACAACACCGCCATCTTAGGCGCTGGCCTGTACATCCAGAGCAGCTGGAACCTTCCCTCAATCTCCGGGTGCACGTTCGCCAGAAACACGGGCGGGGGCGTCTACAATCTCATGGGAGAGCTTGAGTTCGTGCGGTGCATCTTCGCCTTCGACCGCTCGGACGTTGGACTCTACTGTGTGTATCCCCCCACTATCACACACTGCATGGTCTTCGGAAACGCCGGCGGAGACAGTCTCTGCGGGAACTACTTCGACAATCTGTTTGTGGATCCGCTCTTCTGCGGCATGGCCTCGGGCGACTTCTCGCTCTGCGACAACTCACTCTGCCTTCCCGGTCTCAACCCCTGGGGGGAGCAGATCGGGGCTCGCGACAGCGACTGTGGTACGTGCGACTCCCCCGTTCAGGCAACCAGCTGGGGATTCATCAAGACGCTCTACCGACGAGGAGCGGACGGCCCATGAAGCTCCACAACGAGCGTCTCTACGCACGCATCCCACTCCCGCTCCAGAACGCACTCGTCTCCGTGTACGGATGGCAAGTGCTCAGGCGTAGAAGCGGGCCCGATCTTGAGGCCGCGAAGCGCACGTTGGAGGAGACCGAGCGCTATGATCTGACGCGGCTCCGCGAATGGCAGGATGAGAAACTAAAGGGACTCATTCTCTACGCGTATGAGACGGTGCCGTACTACCGGGAGCTGATGGACTCACTCAGCCTCAAGCCTTCCGACGTGGAGACAGTGGATGACCTCGAGAAGCTCCCCGTGCTCACGAGGGAGGACATACGGGAGAACGGCGAACGCATGCTCTCAACGGCCGTCAAGAGCAAGTCCCTTCGAAAGGTGGCAACGTCGGGAACGACGGGCGCCCCCATCACGATCTTCTGGGACCGAGGCGTTGAGATCTTCAACAATGCGTGCATGCACCGCTTCCACCAGTGGGCGGGCATAGATCCCCGCGAGCCGTTTGCTACACTGATGGGACGGCCGACTGTGCCGCTGACGCAGACGAAGCCGCCGTTCTGGCGATACAACAGTGCACGAAGGCAGCTCCTTCTGTCCACCCTGCACCTGCGCCCGGACAACATCAGCTCCTATGCACGGGAACTCAGGCGAAGACGCATAGCCGTGCTCGAGGCCTATCCCTCATCCGCCTACATTCTCGCGAAGCTCCTGAAGGACGCCGGAGAGGAACTGAGCTTCAGAGTTGTGACGCTAACCGGCGAACCGTTGTTGCCACCCGTGCGCGGCTTCATCGAAGAGCGCTTCCAGTGCGAGATATTTGATGCGTATGGATCGGCCGAGCGGACTCTCTTCGCGACGGAGTGCGAGCGACACGACGGGCTTCACATGTTCGAGGAGTACGGGATCACAGAGATCGTTGACGGAGACGGCCACCGGCTTCCGAACGGAGACTCCGGGAGGATCGTGGCCACGAGCCTCCACAATCGGGCAACACCCCTTATCAGATACGCTTGTGGCGACATCGGCACAATCTCTGAGACGCCGTGCTCGTGTGGGCGCAGCCACCCTCTGTTCGAGGACCTCACCACGAGGGAGGAGGACATACTCGTCCTTCCCGATGGACGGCTCTTGCCTCCGCTCTTCCTCTTGAGCGGATACGGGTGCATAACAGGCATCCGAAAGGCGCAAGTCCTACAGAATGAGCCCTCCGCCATCCACATCAAACTCGAGACAGACCATCCTCTGATAGCGGCAGAGGTTGCGCTTCTGAGGGACTATCTCACGAAGCGACTCGGCAGTGGCGTGAGGATCACGCTCGAGCGCGTCGATGAGATTCCCCTCTCTCCTCTCGGCAAGTTCCGTCGAGTCATCTCGACGGTTCCGCTGCCCGGAAACAACGGTTTCGGTCGTGCGGCCCCGCCCCAGGACCCAAGCGATAATCATGCGTAGGAGGAATGGATGAAGATCACCTGCGTGCTCGGAAGCGCCAAGGCGAATGGAAACAGCGCGACGTTGGCGAAACGATTCTGCGGGAAGGCTCAGGAACTCGGCGCCGAGGTCCAGACGTTCCTGCTGAACGATCTGAACTACAGGGGATGTCAGGGATGCAACGCGTGCAAGAGCACGCATGATAGATGCGTGGAGAAGGATGATCTCGAGCCCGTGCTCGATTCGATCAGGGAGTGCGACGTGCTGGTCATGGCCTCGCCGGTCTACTACGGGAGCGTATCGGGCCAGCTGAAGTGCTTCATCGACCGCACGTACTCATACCTCGGTCCCGACTTCCTCGTATCCAAAACAGCAAGCCGCCTTGAGCCAGGGAAGAAACTCGTCTTCATCCTGACCCAGGCGGCAGATGCTGAGGACGCCTTCGATGACATCTTCCCGAAATTCCGGGACTTCTTCAGCTACTACGGCTTCGCCGAGAGCACTCTCATCCGCGGTTGCGGCGTCAGTGGGCCTGGCGCCTCGAAAGAGCGCGATGACCTCATGAAGCTCGCGGACGAGACGGCTGAGAGACTCGCAGCCTAGTACATCTTCGCTACCTTCTGGTACGCGGTCTCCGAACCCTGGTACACAAGCCGCGCGAAGTAGATTCCAGTCGAGCAGTCGGTACCGCCGGAGTCACGACCATCCCAGGAAGCATGGTGAATTCCCGCGGGGAGAACCGCGTCGACGAGGACTGCTACGCGACGCCCCGTGACGTCGAAAACCTCGAGTGACGCCGTGCCCGTCTCAGGCAGGACGAACGAGACCTGCGACTCGTCGGAAAACGGATTCGGGCTCGGCGCCAGGAGGGCCATCCTGACCTCACCGTGCGGGCCGGCCACCGATGTGGGCGGTGAAATCACCCACGCCGTTCTCTGTAAGCGAGATCCTGAGAGGTGAGGTTCCAGCGGCATGTGCCTGATAGTCGCTTTCCAGCCACGATGTCGGCCAGACATCTGTGGTGTCAGATCGCTCTACAACTTATCCGATTGGGCAGAGCAGACCCCTACGCTAGGTGAATGATTGCAGCATAATCCCGACTACGAGTCAAGATGCGGCATGTGACGTCATCGGGAATCCGGCCGCCTGCTGCAATGGCCACTCGGGTTCCCGCCCCTACTCCCGGCCTATCCTCCCCACGAGTTCACGGATCCGCGTACTCACCGG
>DAOVNE010000294.1 GCA_030630395.1 Candidatus Eiseniibacteriota bacterium | reverse complement strand
GCTCACACAGAGCGTGATTCTGGTTTGGTACCGATAGCGTCGCCGATGGTGGGAACCTTCTACGCAGCGCCTTCGCCTGAAGTGCCGCCCTACGTGAAACAGGGCGACCATATCAGCGTGGGTCAGGTTGTATGCATCGTGGAAGCCATGAAGCTCATGAACGAGATCGAGTCCGAGGTGAGCGGTACAATCGTCCGGATCGTGATTGAGAATGCCAAGCCCGTTGAGTTCGGCGAGGCCATGTTCATGATCCAGCCTGACTGACCCGGCGCCGTGGAGAAAGAAGCCTCCGATGTTCAACAAGATCCTCGTTGCCAACCGCGGTGAGATAGCCATCCGTGTGATGCGCGCGTGCAAGGAACTCGGCATACCCACGGTGGCCGTACACTCGGAAGCCGACGTCGACGCACTGCACGTGAAGTTTGCGGACGAGGCCGTCTGCATCGGTCCCGCGCAGAGCGCAGCGAGCTACCTCAACGTGAAGGCCATTCTGAGCGCCTGTGAGATCACCGGGGCGCACACTGTCCATCCAGGCTACGGTTTCCTCGCAGAGAACGACGCATTCGCCGACATCTGCGCTGCTCATGACATCGTCTTCATCGGACCGACCGGCGAGATGATGCGCCTCATGGGAAACAAGGCGCAGGCGCGCAAGATGATGTCCAAGGTGGGTGTTCCGATTATTCCCGGAAGCAAGGGCGTCGTGGCAAACGCCGAGGACGCCCATGAGGCGGCCGACCAGATCGGTTATCCGGTGATGGTCAAGGCCTCCGCGGGCGGCGGCGGCAAGGGAATGCGGATCGCGCAGGATCGGCACAGCATCGAGAACGCTTTCCGGATCGCCAGTGCTGAGGCCCAGGCGGCATTCGGCAACGGCGAGATCTACCTTGAGAAGTTGATCATGGAACCCCGGCATATCGAGTTTCAGCTGCTGGGCGACAACTTCGGCAACGTCGTTCACCTCGGTGAGCGTGACTGCTCCATTCAGCGAAGACACCAGAAGCTGATCGAGGAATCACCCTCGCCGGCTGTCGACCCGGCCTTGAGGGCGAGAATGGGGGAGGCGGCCGTCAAGGGCGCGAAGGGAATCGGTTATGCGAGTGCCGGGACGATCGAATTTCTGCTCGACGCGCGTGGCGACTTCTACTTCATGGAGATGAACACACGGATTCAGGTGGAGCATCCGGTCACCGAACTCGTCACCGGCGTCGATCTCGTCAAGGAGCAGATCAGAATCGCAGCTGGAGAACCGCTGTCTGTAAATCAATCTGCAATTGCGATAAGAGGTCACGCAATCGAGTGCCGGATAAACGCCGAGGACCCAGATAAGGACTTCGCCCCCAGGCCCGGTCGCGTCACCGATCTGTATGTCCCCGGCGGACCGGGGATTCGAGTGGACACGCACGTATACAGCGGCTACTTCATCCCGCCGTACTACGATTCAATGATCGCGAAGCTCCTCGCGCACGGCAACACACGCGAAGAGGCCATAGCGAGAATGCAGCGGGCTCTTGAGGAATTTGTGGTGGAGGGTGTGACCACGACCATCCCGTTCCACCTGAAGATGATGGAAGATCCGGATTTCCGCGCCGGTACCTTCGACACGGGCACTCTTGAAAGAAAGGCAAAGCTGGAG
Organism: Candidatus Eiseniibacteriota bacterium; assembly: GCA_030630395.1. Taxonomy (GTDB): domain Bacteria; phylum Joyebacterota; class Joyebacteria; order Joyebacterales; family Joyebacteraceae; genus Joyebacterum. The sequence continues at coordinate 1,284 of DAOVNE010000294.1, read as the reverse complement.
GCCGAGAACGAGTCTGACAAAAGCCTCCCAACATCATGAGCATGGACCTGTGCCTGTACGCGACGGCCGCCGTATTCGCTGAGCCGAGCGCCAAGGGAACCCACGTCGTCGTGATTGACGTGCTGCGTGCATCGAGCACGATCGTGCAGGCATACGAGAGTGGTGTGGAACGCATTATCCCGGTTGCCGGCGTCGAGGAGGCGACACGTCTCCTCCCGACACTGGATCGTGAGAATGCACTGCTCTGCGGAGAACAGGAAGGTATCAAGGTCGACGGGTTCGACCTCGGTAATTCTCCTCGGGAATACGTCGGAGCAGCAGTCAAGGGTAAGACTCTCGTTCTCTCAACAACAAATGGGACAACCGCCATACTGAAGGCGGGGGCGGCCGACGGAATCGCCATCGGGTGCTTCCTCAACCTCAAGGCTGTTGTCGCTCATCTCGTCTCATCGGAAGCGGAGCACGTCTCCATTCTCTGCGCGGGCACAAACGGTCTGCTCGCATTGGAGGATTTCGTCTGCGGTGGCCTCATCATCAATGGACTGGTCGAAGCCTACGAAGGCGAACTCGGACTTAATGACGCTGCGGTTGCGGCGCGTCTCCTTGCCGCGTCGATATCGGATATCGCTGAGGTCGTGAGACAGTCCTCCCACGGGCAGCACCTCATTGGCCTTGGTTTCGAGGATGACCTCGAGTTCTGCGGCAGACTGGATACCTCATCGTCTGTTCCGACCGTGTTGGACGGGAGAATCCAGGGACGCGAGCACTCCTCTCACCGCTAGGTGAATTCAAACAGACGGGGGAAACAGCCGATGGGGCTCTTTGACCACATGACCGATGACAAGCGACGCCAACTTGTCGGACTGCTGCTCCTCTTCCTCGGATTGCTTCTGGCTGCCAGCCTCGGGAGTCACGTCTATTTCTCGCTCTCCGGCAACCTAGGCCCCGACATCTGGGCCACGCAGCTTGGTCTCCAGAACAGAGAGATCTCGAACTGGATGTTCGTGCTCCTGGGCTTCGCAGCCTGGATCGCTCCCTTGCTCCTGATCATGTGGGGATGGAACCGGATTGCAGACGGCGACGTGGAGACCCTGGCCTTGCGGAGCGTCTTCCTCTCTGCCCTCTCCATCATCGTGGTGACACTCATCCACGTGGGGAGCAGTGGCGGATTGATGCACGTGTCCGGTCTCGTGGGCGCCTATCTTTCCGACTTCGGCGTGCGACATGTCGGCAGAGTGGGGACCTTCCTCATCGGAATCGGCGGGATCGCCCTCATCGCGCTTC
>DAOVNE010000130.1 GCA_030630395.1 Candidatus Eiseniibacteriota bacterium | reverse complement strand
GAGATCTCGTCGGTGGTGTTCCGCGCACCCTCAAGATCACGTCGGAGGAGATTCGTGAAGCTCTCCAGGAACCCATCTCTGCGATCGTCGAGGGGCTCAAGCTTTCCCTCGAGGAGACTCCACCAGAACTGGCCGCCGACCTTGTAGATCGGGGCATTGTCATGACGGGTGGCGGGTCGCTCCTTCGAGGGCTGGACGTTCTGCTCCGCGAGGAGACCAAGCTCCCCATCAATGTCGTCGAGAACCCGCTGACGTGTGTGGTCCTCGGGACGGGCAAGATCCTCGAGAACCTCTCGCACTACGAACCTGTCCTCATGACATCAGCGAAGAGGTAGAAAGACTCCAATGCTATCCCCGCTGACCCGGCTTCTTCGCGGGAACCGGGATCTCACTACACTGGTCATCTGCGTACTGCTTTCGGCGATTGCCCTGGCACTCCCGCCTGCGGCGAAGGTCGTGATATCCACGATCGCGGCGACCCCTATACTCAGGCCGCTCAAGCGCCTTGCGACGGCTGCGGACGGGCTGACGCGACTTCGCGGAGAGAACGAGCGTCTGCGCAAGCTCGCCATGGAACTCGTGGAGGAGAGAGCCGCCCTCATCTCACAGGGACATGAGAACGAGCGTCTACGTGAGCTGACGCACTTCATGGTTGGCTTTGCAGCGGAGGAGCGGTTCGATCTGCTTCCCGCCACCGTTATCGGGATGCCCGGCGGCAGGATCATCGAGGGTATCGAGATCAACGCGGGTGAAGCAAGTGGAGTACAGGCCGGAATGCCGGTGGTGGTGCCCGATGGTCTGGTCGGCAAGATATCAAGCTCAGTGAGGGGCCGGTCGCTGGTGGAGCCTCTCACAAGCGCATCATCCGCCGTGGCTGTGACCATCGAGCGCAGCAGAGTGCGAGGTATCGTCCGTCCAAGGTATGGAGGAGCCTCTGAGCTCCTCGACTGGCAGATGGACTATGTGCCTGCAAGATCGGACATACGCGCTCACGACCGTGTCATCACGTCAGGTCTTGGGGGAGTCTATCCGGCCGGTCTTGTCGTGGGAGATGTTTCTTCGGTCCATGAGGGACCTCTTACAATGACTGTCCACATAGACATCGCAGTCAATTTGTCCACGATCGAGCAGGTCTTCGTTCTCAAGGGTCTGGCCGCTCCGTCACCGGAGCGGGACGCGATGATGCAGGCTCTCCTCAAGGAGCTTGCCCTCGAAGCTGCTCCTTCTGATACCACGGAAGGCGTCCCTTCCGGTGGCCCGGAAGGCGCCCCTTCCACTGAGCTGGAAGGGGGCGCTCCGTGAGGCTCCGGACTTTCGTGCTCATGTGCGTAGGCGCTCTTGTGCTCGATACCGCCCTGGCCCCGGAGATCGAGATCCTCGGAGCAAGGCCGGATTTCCTCGTTCTCGCTATTGTCTACGGCGGACTTGGGCTAGGAATCAGAATCCCCGTCATCGCTGGGTTTGTGATGGGGCTGATGGTGGACTCGGAGCTCCCGGAGTACCTCGGTCTGAACGCACTGGCTCTCTCCATCACGGCATTCCTGTCCGCGTCACTGCTTGACCGGCTCGTCAAGTCTCAGGTTCTTGTGCAGTGCTCGGTGATTTTCGGCGCGACCCTGCTGCGCGACATTATCTTCTACGGCGTTTACTACAGGGGCAGCCTCGACATCTTCGGTCACTTCGTGATTCGGTACAGTCTGATCGGAGCCGGCTATACGGTTGCCCTCGGTCTTCTCATCAACATAATTGCCAGGTTCGCGAACTGGAGAGCTATCACCGGTGCGGTTCGAAGGTAACGCCACCGACACGCATGGGATTCCCAGACAACGCTCTCGGGTGCTCAGTCTCGTAGCCGTGACCGTCTGTCTGATCATGGTATCCAGACTCGGCTGGCTGCAGCTCATACATGGCCAGTTCTATCGCAATCTCTCGGAGGACAACTACGTTCAGGGTTTCCTCATGCCCGCGCCACGTGGCCTTATGCTCGATCGCAATGGCGAGATCCTGGCGGACAATCGCACCTCCCTGTCCATAACCATCACGCGGATGAAGCGGCGGGACGATGCCGCGCTCACATACAGGCTAAGCGAGCTGCTCGATCTGGATACGGCCTTTGTCGCCGAGAAACTCGAGGAGGCCGCCGGGCGTTTCTATGGAAACGTCGTCCTTATCAATGACGCCGACCTGGAGCAGGTGTCGCGGGTGGAGGAACGCCGTTCAGAACTTCCGGGAGTCAAGGTCGAGGTGACGGCGATCCGCCGCTACCCGATGGGCTCTCTTGCCACGCACAGCATCGGCTACGTGGCCGAGATATCCGACGCCGAGCTCACGGATATGGCATCGCTAGGCTACCGTTCCGGGAATGTGGTCGGCAGGACGGGGGTCGAGGACCGCTACGAGCTCATGCTCCGAGGTCGCGATGGGGCGGAGTATTGGGTCTGCGACGCCTTGGGACGGGAGCTGTACCCCTTTCAGGACGGTCCTTCACGCACCGCGAGACCCGGAAGCAACCTGGTACTGTGTCTGGACGCGCCGGCGCAGGTCGCTGCGGAGGAAGCGCTGTCACGACACGACGCCGGAGCAATCGTGGCCATTGCTCCCCGGAGTGGAGAGGTACTTGTGCTTGCATCCATGCCCGCTCCGGATCCCAACGATCTAGTGGATGGTATCTCGAATGAGGAGTGGGCCATCCTCTCCCAATCACCGTTTCACCCTCTCCTGAATCGGGCGATCCAGGCGACGTACCCGCCGGGCAGTCCGTTCAAGCTCATCACGGCGGCGGCCGGACTCGAGACCAGGGCCGTCGGCAGAAGCGAGACCGTGACCTGCGTCGGGGCATTCAAGTACGGTATCAGAACGTTCCGCTGCTGGAAGCGTGAGGGACACGGTGTCGTCAACATCATGAAGGGTGTCGTCGAGTCGTGTGATGTCTTCTTCTACCAGCTGGGCGTGCGGCTTGGCGTGGCCGAGCTGATGGACTGGTCAGGTAGATCGGGCATCGGACGCAGAACCGGCATCGACATCGCGGGCGAAGCCCGCGGAAACCTCCCGACGCCCGCCTGGTACGATCGCGCATACGGCAAGAGGAAGTGGAGCAGGGGGGTGGTTCTGAATCTCGCCATAGGTCAGGGGGAACTTCTGGTAACGCCGCTGCAGATGGCGTGCATGGTCTGTGGAATCGTGAACGACGGACCCGTCTACGCTCCCCACGTCCTCAAGCGGATCGAGACCTACTCCGGGCGTGTGATCGGGACCGTCAAGGAGTCAGTCTCGTACGAGCTTCCATTCAGCCACTCCACACTCTCCTTCCTGCGGCAGGCCATGGTCAACGTTGTGGAGGCGCCCAATGGAACGGGGAAACTGGCCCGCGTGCCCGGAATCCAGGTCGGAGGGAAGACCGGAACAGCGCAGAACCCGCACGGCGAGGACCACGCCTGGTTTGTGTGCTACGCACCGGCCGATGACCCCGAGATCGTGGTGGCCGTCCTCGTTGAGCATGGGGGAGGCGGTGGAGCCATTGCGGCGCCGATCGCCCGTGAAGTCCTCAAGGCCTATCTGAGACTCGAGGACCCCAAACCCGTCGCGACCAGCTTTAGCGACGAAGGCGTTACGGATAACGCGGAAGACGTTCTCCCGGCCACCGCTACAGACGTTCACCAGATGCACGAGGAGTGATGGATTGCAGCTTCTGAACCACAGGCAGCTCAGGGACTTCGACTACGGTATCTTCTTTGCCACACTGCTGCTCACCATAATCGGCATCCTGATGATCCACAGCGCGACCTATGAGGGCGCGGGAGGTCTCTCTCTCCTGGTCAAGAGGCAGATCGTGTGGGCCTTCGCCGGGCTCGTGGTGATGGGAGTAGGGATCCTGATCTCTCAGGACACGCTGGAGGGGCTGGCTCCCTTCCTCTACGGAGTCGCTCTTGCCCTTCTTGCTGCCGTCCTCATCATCGGTGTGGGCAAGATGGGAGAGAGGCGATGGCTTGAACTGGGTATGATACGCCTGCAGCCGTCGGAACTGGCCAAGTATGCGGTGATCCTGGTCCTTGCACGCTATCTGGCGTCCAGGAAGACGAAGCTCACTCGCCCGATGCATCTTCTTCTGCCTCTGATCATTGTTCTTGTGCCGACTGCCCTGGTCCTGCGCGAGCCCGATCTCGGCACGTCGATCATCTTCGTTCTCATCATCGTTCCGATGCTCTTCTGGGCAGGCGTAAGACCGATCTACCTCCTGGTCCTGGCGGCTCCGGTCCTCAGCATGATCATCGCATTCAACTGGATCGCCTGGTCGGTCTTCATAGCGCTTCTGGGGTGGCTTCTGTACACCTCGAGGATGTTCATCTCCGACAAGCTGCTTATCTTCGTGACGACTATCGGGATGGGTCGCATGAGTCCCTTCCTCTGGAATCATCTCAAGGACTACCAGCGACACAGAGTCCTTGCTTTCCTCAATCCGGAGAAGTACCGTTTCAGCACCGGGTATCAGCTGATTCAGTCGAAGATCGCGATCGGCTCCGGCTCGGCGTTCGGGAAGGGGTTTCTGAACGGCACACAGAAGAACTACGCTTTCCTGCCGGAACAGCACACCGATTTCATCTTCTCGGTTCTGGCGGAGGAGTTTGGCTTCTTCGGGTGCATTGTGGTCATTGGGCTCTATCTCTATATCATCGTCCGGATGCTCAGGCTGGCGGGGCTCGTGAGGAATCGCTTCGCCGGGCTTGTGATCGTAGGTGTCGCCAGCGCTCTCTTTGTCCAGATGGCGGTCAATGTTGGCGTCACACTGGGGCTCTCACCGGTCACGGGTATGACGCTGCCGCTCCTGAGCTATGGAGGATCATCCTTGCTCGTGACGATGGCGTCGGTCGGCATAGTGCTCGGCATGAGTGTGAGGCGAATGGAGTACTAGGTGAGACCGGTTCTCTTCTACATAGGCTCGTTTCCTCTCAGGAGCTACGGCCTCCTGGTCGCGGCTGCGTTTGTTCTCGGGCTCCTTCTGGCGCGCAGGCGTGCCAGGAAGCGTGGACTCGATCCGGACATGATCATCGATATGGTCTTCTTCGTGATCCTTGCTTCCATAGCCGGAGCCAGGCTGACCTATGTAGTCGCGCACTGGGGATACTACGCGAATGATATCGCGCGCGCCTTCAAG
>DAOVNE010000177.1 GCA_030630395.1 Candidatus Eiseniibacteriota bacterium | reverse complement strand
TGATCTGCATTGACTCCGTCATGGAACTCCCCGGGTTGCAGTCGGTGGCAAGCGCAATCGCGCCGCCCGCTTCGATGATGAACCTCGCACGAGCAAAGTCCCTCTTCCCAAGCGAGAGTGTCGTGCCGGGAAGGAGCACGGCCACCACCCCACTGTCTGCAATCGCCCTGAGTCCTTCGTCCGATGCACAGACGAGGTGGTCCGCCGAGACCGCGGAGAGCTCAGCCGCCAGCTCTGCCCCGCCGAAGGCGCTGAGCTCGTCGGCGTGGATCTTCGAGGCCATTCCATGTTCCTGTGCCGCGGCGAGAATCGTCCGCGACTGCTCGACAGAGAAGACGCCGCGCTCGCAGAATACGTCGCAGAAGCGCGCCAGCTTCGCGCTGGCCACAGCAGGTATCATCCGCCGGGTGAGCTCCGAAACGTATCCGTCACGATTCTCTCGGTACTCGTCCGGGAACTCGTGAGCCCCGAGAAACGTCGGGACTACGTCTAGCGCGTGAAGCTCGGAGAGCCTGGCGATTACCTTGAGCATCTTGAGTTCAGCTTCGAGAGAGAGACCGTAGCCGCTCTTCACCTCGACCGTTGTCGTGCCGAACTCCATCATCCTATCGAGCGTCTTAGCGCCTCGAGAGAAGAGCTCCTCCTCGGATGCCTGCCGCACGTCCCGCACGCTTGAGCGGATACCGCCTCCGGCCTCCGCTATGTCCTCGTAGCTCCGACCCTCGATGCGCATCGCGAACTCATTCTCCCGCGTTCGCGCGAAGACGGCATGCGTGTGCGAGTCAACAAGCCCCGGGGTCACCACACCCCCACCCGCATCGAGCTTGACGGTCTCGGGACCGATCGAGACGGCTTTCAGGACCTCGTTCTCGGACCCCACGGCCACAATGCGACCGCCCAGGGCCGCAAGAGCGCCCGATTCCTGGACCCCTAGTTCGCTCATCGCCCCACCCGTCCGCGGAGCGTCGGATCCTCGCACGGTGACGAGCTGACCAATGTTGGTGACGAGAAGGCCTGCCTCCAGCATGAGAACTCCCTCGCTATGTGTTCTCGCGCATCGGGATCTTGATCCCATTGTCCTGTGCGAACTTGATCGCCTCATCATACCCGGCGTCCGCGTGCCTGATGACGCCCGTTCCCGGATCTGTCGTAAGGACTCTCTCGAGACGCCGGGCCGCCTCGGGCGTACCGTCGGCGACTATGACCATCCCGGCGTGAAGCGACTTGCCTATGCCGACGCCGCCACCGTGATGGAACGATATCCACGTTGCCCCGCCGACCGCATTGAGTAGCGCATTCAGGATGGGCCAGTCCGCGATCGCGTCGCTCCCGTCCTTCATGGCCTCGGTCTCGCGATAGGGCGAGGCCACGGAGCCGCTGTCCAGATGATCACGCCCGATCACGATGGGCGCGCTTATCTCACCGGACGCGACCATGTCATTGATGATCCGGCCGAAGCGAGCCCTCTCCCCGTATCCGAGCCAACAGATGCGGGACGGAAGACCCTGGAACGTGACTCTCTCGCGCGCGAGCTTGATCCACCGAACGAGAGCCTCGTCCTCGGCGAACTCCTTGACTATCACATCATCGGTCTTGTAGATGTCCTCAGGGTCGCCGGAGAGCGCCACCCAGCGAAATGGACCCTTCCCCGTGCAGAAGAGCGGACGGATGTAGGCGGGCACGAAGCCGGGGAAGTCGAACGCGTTCTCAACGCCCGCCTCCATGGCCTGCCCCCTCAGGTTATTCCCGTAGTCGAACGCCACGGCGCCACGTTCCTGCATCGTGAGAATCGCTCTCACGTGCACGGCCATCGATTCCATCGAGAGTTCGACGTACCGCTCGGGATCGCTCTCCCTTAGGCCCAGCGCCTCATCAAGCGTCATTCCACCCGGAACGTAGCCGTTCAGGGAATCGTGAGCCGACGTCTGGTCGGTGACCACATCGGGTGTCACACCACGCCGCACGAGTTCGGGGAGCACGTCCGCGCAGTTGCCCACCAAACCGATCGAGAGCGGCTCACGCGCGGCGACCGCGGCGTCGACGAGCCTCAGAGCCTCGTCGAGATCGTCCGTCATGCGATCGCAGTAGTCGCTGTCGATGCGCTTCTCTATCCGCTTGGCGTCAACCTCGATGTCCAGGCAGACTCCGCCATTCATGGTCACCGCGAGAGGCTGAGCCCCTCCCATTCCTCCCATACCGCCGGTGAGGACGAACCGTCCGGCGAGATCGCTCTGGAAATGCTGCCTCGCGAGTTCGGCCAGCGTCTCGTAGGTGCCCTGGAGAATCCCCTGGGTACCGATGTAGATCCAGCTCCCGGCCGTCATCTGCCCGTACATGATGAGCCCCTGGCGCTCCAACTCACGGAACTTCTCCCACGTCGCCCAATCACCGACCAGGTTCGAGTTCGCGATGAGCACTCTGGGAGCGTCCTCGTGCGTCTTGAAGACCCCGACCGGTCTACCCGACTGGACAAGCAGGGTCTCGTCGGATTCGAGCCCCTGCAGGCTCCGCACGATAGCATCGTACGCGTCCCAGCTTCTGACCGCCTTCCCGCTCCCGCCGTAGACGACGAGTTCGTCCGGATTCTCAGCCACCTCAGGGTCGAGGTTGTTCATGAGCATCCGCATCGCGGCCTCCTGCATCCACCCTTTGCAGGAGAGTGTGGACCCACGCGGCGCTTTGATACTTGGTCTCGCATTCCCACTCATGATCGATTTCCTCCAGCTGTCTCAGTGCAGGCGTGCAGCCCCTCGAGTTCGGACAGAAGATCCGACTCGCTGTCCGCGACTACGACGCGCGTAGGAAGCTGATCCAGAAGTCGTGGACCGTAGGACTTGCTGTCAAGTCTGCTATCGAGAAACACGACCGCCCCGGTGTCGGTCGTCGAGCGGATCAGGCGTCCGAAACCCTGCCTGAGACCTATCGCCGTCCGCGGGACCATGTACTTGTCGAATGAACGTTCGCCGTTCTGTTCGTATCGCTCGCAATGCACCTGCACGATCGGATCGGACGGAACCGGGAACGGGAGTTTGACGATGACCAGGAGTTCCAGTGAACGGCCGGGCACATCGACTCCCTCCCAGAAACTGCTCGTGGCAAGGAGAACAGAGTCTGTAACCCGCGCAAACTCGTTCAGGAGCGCAGAGGGCGCCCCACCGTGACCCTGCGCCAGGATCAACTTGCCGGACCCTGCCAGCCTGTCCCGCACTCCCTCAAAGACGGCATTGAGCGCCGCCCTCGATGTGAAAAGAACGAGAGTGCCACCAGTGGCCGGCCTGGACAGCTTGGCGACGAGATCACTGACAACACGGTTGAAGCCGGGAGACGACGGCGGCTTCAGGTAGCCTGCCACCACGGCCAACGCCTGCGCATCGTAGTCGTACGGGCTCCCGACATCGAGTGTCAACACCTTCCAGTCGGGAAGCTGGTCCAGTCCAAGTCTCTCGAACAGGAAATCGAACGACCCATCTACCGTAAGGGTCGCCGATGTCATAATCAGCGATTCCACCTTCGAGTACAGGAAGTCGCCCATCTTCTCGGCGACACTCACCGGCGCACACCGGAGTTCGCACTCAAGGTGATCCCTGAACGACCGGACCTCAAGCCAGAACACGCTCTCGAGATCCTCTGCCCCGGCAACATAGCTGAGATCGTCGGCCAATCCACCGACGCGGGCGGCCTCGAACTCCAGGCTCTGAAAGATGGAGTCGGACCGCTCCAGACCGGAGTCGGCGATGAGATCTCCCAGTTGAGCGATCGAGGTGCTAACGCGGGCAAGCGCCGACGTCGCCAGGGAGAGTTCCTCCGGGACGACATCAGCAACCGAACTCTCGGGCCGATATCTCAGCTTGCCGTACTCGACTGCCCTCCCCGCGTTGAGTCTGACATGCTCTGTCGACAGGATCTTGAAGAAGAGCTCCACGGATCGCCGAGCCTCCTCCACCTCATCTCTCAGACGCTCTGCCGCCGTTCTCACTGCCCCGAGCATTCCACCATCGTCCGGTCCCGAGAGCTCCGTCAAGGTGTCGACCACGATGCCGGTGTCCACTCCGTCGCTCCGGTAGACTCCATCGAGTACGGTCCGTACTCTCCAGACGTTCACTCGTCGCCCGAGGTGCTCGGTGGCGACACGCTCGAGATTGTGGGCCTCGTCGCAGATGAGATACGAGTACTCACCCAGAACTCTGTTGTCGGTCTCGATGTCACTGAAGAGAAGTGAGTGATTGATGATGACGATGTGCGCGGCCTGCGACGCTCGCCGCGCCTGCATGAGATAGCACTCTTCGTTCTTCGGACACTTCTGGCCCATACACGGCCCGCCATCGGCGGAGACCTTGCTCCAGAGATAGCCATAGCGTCTGACGGGAAC
>DAOVNE010000236.1 GCA_030630395.1 Candidatus Eiseniibacteriota bacterium | reverse complement strand
GAGACCGCCGCCGAGATGCGTGAGGCAGCCGCAGAGCTCGACAAGGCGGACACGATCGAGAAGATGCAGGAGGCCGCCGAGAAGCTCGCCGGGATGAAGCCGGCAGAGGCTTCATCTCAGTGCGAATCGGCAGCCAGCGATCTCAAGGCCCTCTTCACGAAGCTCTCATCGTGTCAGGGCGGCATGTCGTGCAGCATCCAGCAGCGCGACCGCGCGACCGTCCTGCGGGCGATCGGGGAGCTTCTCGGTGTGTCGCAGGAGCAGGAGGAGATTCTGTCTGCGGTCGAAGAGAGACAACGGATTCCGCGAGGCGAGCTCATTGAGATCGTTGCGAAGCAGACTGATCTCGCGGAGTCGGTGTCATTCGTCGCGGAGCGCATGTTCAGGGTGTCAAAGGACTCGTTCCTGATCGATGTGGGCCTCTATCGGATCTTCGGCATCATTGAGATGTCCATGGCCAGGTCTGCGGCAGCCCTGGCTGACGGTCCGATCTCTGGAGCACGGAAAGAAGCCAAGAACGCGCTCGGCCGCGTGAACTTCCTCATTGTGAAGCTGCTCACCGCGAATCAATCGAGTTCCTCCAGTGGATCGAGTGGCGCGCTCGAACAGATGATGCAACAACTGCAGCAGATGGCCAATCGGCAGCAAGAGATCAACCAGATGACTGAGGAGTTGAGTCGCCGAACTGAGGAGCAGGGGGGAGGCTCGACTCTCGAAGAGGAACTTGCCGAGATGAAGGCCCAGCAGGAACGGCTGCTCGAGGAGGCCCGGAGGATCGCGGAGGAGTTCGGAGAGAGAAGCGAGATTCTGGGGCGGCTCGACGACACCGTGAGTGACATGGAAGCTGCGCTCGCTGAGATGGAGCGAAGCGGGGCCTCACAGGCGACGATCGACCGCCAGAAGAGGATACTGTCGCGGCTTCTGGACTCACAGCGCTCGCTCAGGCGCAGGGACTACAAGCGCGAGCGCAGATCGCGAATAGGAGAGGACTACTCGCGAACAGCTCCCGGGGGGCTTCCGGACGACGTGACAAAGGCGTCGCGGGAGTTGAGAGAGGATCTTCTTCGGGCGATGCAGCACGAATACCCAGCTGAGTATCGCGAACTCATTCGTGCCTACTTCGAGAATCTGACGCGGGATGCCGCCGGGGAGGTGAACCCTTGAGGGCGATAGATTGGGGACGAGCCATCGCCGGCGTGTGTCTTGTGGTCGCGCTTCTCGCGCTAGGTCCCGGAGCCTGGGCGCGGGATCCCGTGGATGCCGATGCCGTCGAACTCGGGCTCGGAGATGTCCGGCGCGCCCTTGTGCTCGGCGACAACGATGCGGCCGTCCGCATGGCGGCTGATCTTCTTGATCGATTCCCCGATGATGAGCGTGCCTTCTGGGGTCTCGCCCGGGCATACACGCAGGCCGGTATGGAGCGAGAGGGTCTTATCCCCCTTCTCAAAGACCGCCTCTCCATGCTTCCAGGAGACAGAAAGACGGTCTACGAACTCGCGGCCGCGCATGCTCGCAGCGGTGAACAAGACAGGGCCCACGCGATGTGGCGTGACATGCTGGAGGCGGATCGCGCCTTGCCCGCCTCATACACGGACGTCGGGACTCTTGAGATGCACTACAAGATGCACGAGCACGCAATCGAGACGCTACTGCGCGGCACGGAGCGACTCGAGGACGGAACCCTGTTCAGCCAGGAACTGGCCCGCGCATACGTGGCCGTCGGCGAGCACGAGCCCGTGATCGATGAATGCCTCATCACCGTGAACGAGCATCCGGGGATGGTGCAGTGGGCCACGAACCTCGTCGAGCTGATGCTCGAGTCGGGCGCCAGGAGCGATCGAGTGAGATCGCGAGCCGACGAGATCGTGACTGCCACTGAAGCCACGCCTCCGGAGCTCAGCTTCGCAGGCAGCATGTACGTGCTCACCGGCAGGCTTGATGATGCGCTCTTGGCGTATGTGAAGGCTGACGAACTCGCCGGCCGGCGCGGAAGGGAGCTTCTCGAACATGCCTATTCTCTCAGGGACAGACGCTTTCTCACAGAGGCACGCCGCGTGTTCACGGCTATCATTGAGCGGCATCCCGGTTCGGTCAACGCCGCACTGGCAGGTATAGGCGCCGCGGATATTCTCGTGGCGCTGGGTGAGCCCTCTGACGCCGTCGTTGAGCTGAAACGCGTGGCCGCGGCATTCAGCGGTCGGGCGGATGGGAGTGAGGCGCTTCTTCTGGCGGCGCGCATCGAGCTTGAGCAGATATCAGACCCCGAGGCTGCTCTCGCGACGGTGGCGAGCATAGACAGGGAGTTTCCGAGACGAGCAGCAGAGCTTGCCGATGAGGCGGCGATGATCGCGGTCGACGCGCACATGGCACTGGGAGATCTCGACAGCGCCTACACGCTTGCGGGAGAACTGGAGGAGCGAAACCCGCGCGAGGGAGTGGCGGAGCGAGCGGGGTTCGCACGCGGCTACATCTCATTCTTGCGTCACGACGGGCCGCGCGCACTGGAGGAGCTGAGGGGAACGGTTGAGGGACACCTCTCCGGGAAGCTCGTGAACGATGCGCTCAGGCTCATGCTCGTCATCTCCGATGCCGAGGAGGCGGGGGACGAATCCATGTTCACGGTGTTCGCCGATGCGCACGCGGCGTTCCTGAGCGGCGACACCGAGCTTGCGGCCGGGCTTCTTGATGATGTAGCTCGCACATATCCCACTGCGATGGTGGCATCGGAGGCAATGATGCTCCGCGGTGGTCTCGCTGAGATGGCGGGGGATTATGAAGCCGCACTCTCGATCTACGGACGTATCGTCACCGAGATCGAGGCGATAGCCGTGCGGGCCGAGGCCATGATGCGCAGGGGGCGTATTCTTAAAGGTATGAACGGCCGCGAGAGGGAAGCGATCGCTCAGTTCCAGGCGGTTCTCGATGACCTGCCACCGAACTGGCTCTCAGGGGAAGCGCGCCGGGAGATCGAGCGCGTCAGGCGGGGGGAGAGAAGATGATTCGAAGGCGAGCGACCACGCTTCTCATTCTGGCGGTAGCGCTCCTCGTGATTCCCGGGGCGACATACGCGTCCTATCTGATACCGATGGACCTCTCGCAGACCGATCATCTCAAGTCGTACGGAGTCGCGTACTGGGCGATTGAGAAGGGCTATCGTGTTGAGTGGTTTCTCAACTACCGTGGCGGGTCGTTCCATATCCTCGATGGCGGAGCCGACGTTGAGACCGAGTGCCGGTACCGTGGAGTGCTGGTTGAGGCCACCGGAGGTGCGGCGCTTGCGCACATCTACCGGACGATCGAGGAGGAGAACATGGAGGTCGTTCTCCTTGAGAAGGCGCCAGCCGTCGCCCTCTATGCTCCGGACGCCGATGTCCAGCCGTGGGATGACGCTGTCATGCTCGTGCTCGAGTATGCGGAGATTCCCTACACGATCATATGGGACAAGGATGTGCAGTCCGGCGAACTCGGGAAGTACGACTGGGTGCACCTCCATCACGAGGACTTCACCGGGCAGTACGGGAAGTTCTACGCGAACTACAGGAACGCGGAGTGGTACAAGAAGCGTAAGGTCGACTTCGAGCGCCTGGCGAGAGAACAAGGGTTCGAGTCG
>DAOVNE010000219.1 GCA_030630395.1 Candidatus Eiseniibacteriota bacterium | reverse complement strand
GAATTTCGTTGGCTTTGCCCTTGAGCGATTCGTAGAGATCCGCAAGGTCGGAGCTGGGTTGCTCGTGAAGCTCCCGTGCGAGTATCTCCCCGCACTTCTCGTACTGACGGATGGCGGCGGAGAATCGTCCCTCCGTGACATAGAGATCGATCAGAGCCCGGTGGTTGTCTTCGTCCAGCTGTTCCAGTCTTACAAGTTGCTGCGCGTATTTGATTGCTGCGGTGGTGTCTATGGGCGTCAGTCTCTCCACGAGCCGCTCAAGGAGCGTTCCAAGCTGACTCTGGAGCCGCTCTGCGGTGAAAAACAGCCAGTCATCAAACTCCGGGGAGCCCGCGACCGAGAATCCGCTGAGGAACTCGTTCGTGTACAGGGAGACGGCCGCTTCCATTCCCCGGATGACCCCCGAGCCGTCTGATTCCACATCACCGGTGGGACTGATGGTGCCTGCCGCCTCCTGGAACTCCCGAACGTCCACCTGGTAACGGTCATGGTGGAACGACACGAGATCGCCGTCAATCTCGAGCAGGTCCGTATTCGACGAGATGTCATGCAGGGCAAGTCGCAGAGAAGCATGGGCGTGAGCAGTGTCCGTGTCAGGCCAGAGGAGCGACGCAAGCCGATCCCGCGATTGTGGCCGTTCGGCCAGTGCGAGATATGCCGTGAGAGCGACCGATTTCCGACGCTTGAAGCGGACAGCCTTTCCGTCCACCGTCAGTGCGGGCGCTCCGAACAGTGTCAGACCCATTTCACTCTCCCCAAGTCAACACGGAACATTCGAGCTTGCGATACAGCCCTCCTCCATTATAATACGAGGTTGGGGAGTCAGATAGAGGGAACCTGAACGTGGACAGCAACACAGAGCCTCGCTTCGGAATCGGATGGGTGTACGGAAACTACCCCGAGGAGTGGAACTGTGAAAAACCGAGCGCAATTGAGATCCTCAGTGAGAACCGGCGAACGTCTGGTCATGTTTGGACTGGTTGCCGCGCTGTTCGTAGGCTGCGCCACGGCGCCGGAGATCACAGACAAGCCGCCCGCCGCGGCTGCCGAAGGTGGTATTCAGGCCGAGGAAACGATGACGGTGCAGGAGTCGGTGATTCTCGGGGAGTGGACAGTCGACGCCGGCGAATTCGTCGTCGGTCGGCACGGGGGGAGCATTCGATTGGAACTCCACGAGATGCCGACCACGTTCAACCCGGCGATGTACCTGGGCTTGTACGGTGATATGCAGGTGCTCCCGATGCTCTTCTCTCCGCTGCTGGACGTACACCCGGATCTTGGCATCCTGCGGGGGAATCTCGCCGAGAGCTTCGCGCTGTCCGTTGACGGGCGCTCGGTGGATATGACTTTGCGGGAAGGTCTCACGTGGAGTGACGGGGTGCCGCTGACCGCCGATGATGTAGTCTACTCGTACAATCAGCTCTATCTGAACCCCGATGTCGGTGGAATCGGGGTTGAAATTGCTGAGCGAGTGGGCGGGCTCTCCGTGATCCGAAGCGGTGATCGCTCGGTGCAGATCTCCTGCGGCATCTCGAGTCACGAGCTTCTCATCGTTCTCGGGTACGAGCCGCTACCGCGCCACATCGTTGAGCCGTGGTTGGAGGGACGAGACCCGGCGGAGTTTATGGACTTCTGGGCGTTTTACGATGACCTGACAGGCCATGTGGGAAGCGGCCCGTTCAATCTTGTGTCCTTCACGGAAGCGGAGAGCTTCGACGTTGGCGGCGTGACACACACCCTGACAGTCTCGCAGTTGGAACGGAACCCCCACTACCATCTGACGGATGCAGTGGGCAACCAACTGCCTTATCTGGACACAGTCACTCTGCTCGCCTGGGATGACGTCTTCGGTCCGGGCACCCTCTACTGGGACGGCCTGGTTGATGTCACCTATCTTCCTACCTGGGCGCCCGACGGAGCGAGGCTTGGGAATTGGCCTGTGAACACGGGTAGCCTCGGTCGGGAGGCGGCCCTGGCGATCCCGGGGCAACATTACCTCGTCGCTGACACGGCGACGTATGTCACGACTTTTGTCACATTCAACATGCAGCGTGCGCCCGGTCCGGAGGACGGCGGGCTCGACCCCCCGATGGCAGACTGGTTCAACGATGTTCGGTTCAGACGAGCAATATCCCATCTGGTTCCGCGTGATCGGATCATCGAGGAACTCCACGGGGGAGACGCGGTCCCCGCATACGGGCGCATCGTAGAGGGAACGCCCAACTACTCGGCGGCGGCGGAATCGCTTATTCCGCGGTCCGACCCCGAGGCGGGCGCCGCGCTCCTGACCGAGATGGGGCTGATAGACCGGGACGGAGATGGGATACGAGAAGGTGCGGACGGGACCCCCGTGTCAATCGTCATGGGCACAAACGGCGGCAATGCCTATCGAGTGGATCTGCTCGAGCTGCTCGTCGATGAGTTTCGTGAAGCGGGGATCGATGTCATTCCTGAGCCTGCGGAGTATGGGCCGCTCGTGCAGAAGTTGCTCGGTGGCACCTATCAGGCGGTCCTCCTCGGGACCACCGTGAGCAACACGGTCGCGGACGATTGGGACATCTGGGCGAGTGGCCGCGAAACCCACTTCTGGGATATGGGCCAAGCGGCGCCGCAACGGGAGTGGGAAGCGCAGCTCGACGAGTTGTACGAGGAATGGAAGGTGACGGTCGGTCGCGAACGGCTCCTCGAGATTGAACGTGAGGTTCAGCGGATTCTCGCCGAGCAGTTGCCGCTCATCAGCGTCACGAGGGGGTACGACTACATGCTGATGCGTCACCAATACAGAAACCTCAGGCTGGTCGGCCCACACAGAAGGCTTTGGCCGCTGGCCTACATCTTTCTTGACGAGTGACATCTGCGACGAGCGCGGGCCGTCTCAGGAGGCGGCCCTGCCCACCTCTGCGGGGAGCGGACATCCGTACCGTTGGGTGAACCGGTCCGTGCGTTCCATCCAACCGCGCGCGCCTGAGTCGTCACCGGCTTCGTGATCCAGCCTGGCCATCTCGGCGTCCACAAGGCCTTCGACCAAGGGCATCCGCAAGCTGTCCGTCGCGTCGATAACTCCGAGCAGGATGCGGCGTCCCGTCTCCATCTCCCCGAGAGTGACGAAACTGAGTCCCCTTGCCGCGCGTCCTGCGGGTGAAGAGTTTTCCGTGAGGTGCCCGAGAAGAAACGATCCCACCACCTGCGCTCCCGCCGTCCGAGCTTGGAGAGCGAGCGAGAGGCACAGGAGGTCCCTGGCTTCGCCTCCCATCTTTAGGGCGCGCGCGCAAAGATCGCGGATGAGAGCAATTGATGCCGATGAGACACTTGGGGCGCCACCGACCGGCCGGTTGTCGTCGCCGTCGGCCCAGCTTTGCAGTGCTATTGCAACCATTGTTGCAGCCCAGATGTGCGGGTCGCCGCCGGAGTCAGGAAGAGCAACACGGAGCGACGTGAGAAGATCGTCTGCCTCACGGTGTGTGCCAATCAGTCGGGCGAGGACGGCTGATACAGCCAATCTCTCCAGCTGTGCGGCGCCGTGGTTCGCAAGACGAGCGACCTCCTGTTCGGCCTGGCGCCAGTGGCACCGTAGCATTGCCGACAATGCGTGATTCACCGTGTCGGCAGCACCTGTGCGTCGTGCTCCCCGCTCGCAACTCGACCCGTGACGCCGTTTCCGTCCGGACAACTGCATGAGCCTGGCAGCGTCGGCATCCCTCACGATCGATTGGTATCGCGCGTTCCCAAGTATTCGCATTGCATTCGGATCCATACTGGTTCTCCTTTGTCATCCACCGGATGGCCGGTCTTCCATCGAAAACGGAACCCGTCGGTCAGGT